>DASXOT010000385.1:0-5174 GCA_036494065.1 Chitinophagaceae bacterium | reverse complement strand
TGGGATGACTATGTCCGTGATTCAACGCGGAGTACCCACTCAAGAAATCATAATAGCGTTTGCCTTCGACGTCCCAAACAAAGACGCCTTCACCGCGCGTGAGGACAACCGGGATCGGATGATAGTTATGAGCGCTATATTTTTCGTCAAGCTCCAGGTAATGTTGTGTCAATGATGGTCTTGGCAAAGTTGTTTGCATACCAGGTAAGATAAAAATGAATAGATAAAATTTGAAATCTGTTGTGGAATAAAATTTTATCCTCGATGATTGAGGAAATCCAGGTTGACTGAAAGAAAAGCGAGTGTATAATTACTATTGTTCATTCGCATGCAAGATACAACTAATTCCGCTTGGATAAAAAGGCGCTCTTAATTTTGCATTGAAAATTAATATCATGAATTATAAAATTCCTGCACAGACAAGGATCGGCCACATTCATCTGAAAGTAGCCGATTTGGAAAAGGCATTAAAATTTTATCGGAATATACTTGGCTTTGAAGTGATGCAATATTATGGCAACAGTGCTGTATTTATTTCTGCCGGAGGCTATCATCATCACATTGGTCTGAATACGTGGTATAGCAAAAATGGATCGCCGCCGCCACCTCATTCCACAGGATTATTTCACACAGCGATCCTTTATCCAACAAGAAAAGATCTGGCTATTGCATTGCGAAGATTAGTTGATTCCAAATACCCCTTGACAGGAGCGTCTGATCACGGCGTTTCGCAAGCATTATATTTAGATGACCCCGATGGAAATGGGGTTGAACTTTATTGGGACAGACCAAAAGAGCAATGGCCTATGGATGAAAATGGAAATTTGTTAATGGTTACAGAACCTCTCGATCTCAAAGAATTGATTCAGTTGGCGAGTGAATGACCCTAAAATTTTTGATATTCGAATCACTGATTGTAAAGTCCTGGTATAATAACCCGATATCTGGTATAAAGTCTTTTTTGAATAGCGCATAAATATGGCTGCCCGTTCCGGACATCGAGCAGAAAACGGCCCCCATCTTATAAAAATTATTTTTTAGTGTTTTCAATTGCGGGTGTTCTTTGAAAACTATTTCTTCAAAATCATTTTTCAACTCATTCCTCCATGTTTCGGGAGGCTGTCGGATAATTGCTTTTGTCGATTTTATGGGCTGGTGAGAAGTTACCAGCGAAAACGCCCATGCTGTATTAATATTAATTCCCGGATCGATAGAGATGAATTTGAAAGAAGAAAGATCCACTATTATTTCTTCCAGTAACTCACCGCGACCTGACGCAAAACAAGATTTGTTAAGGATAAAGAAAGGGCAATCACTCCCTAACTGTAATGCATAATCCAACAGCTTTTCAGTTGACAAACCCAGATTGAATTTTGTATTCAGCAATTTTAAAGTAAAGGCCGCATCGGCGCTGCCGCCGCCTAACCCGGCCCCCACGCTGATCATTTTATGCAAGTGCATTTTGATGGGGGGGAGATGCTGGAAATCTTCTTTTACCAATTTATATGCCCTGACACAAAGATTATCGTGCGCAGATATTCCCAGGTCTATTCCACTATTCGAAAAAAGAATATCGTCTTGTGAAGAATTATTTTCGATGATCTCCAACGCATCGACCAATTTTAGAGGATAGAATACGGTTTCGATATCGTGAAAGCCGTCTGGCCGTTTACGAACAACATTGAGACCAAGATTTATCTTGCAGTTAGGAAAAACAACCATGATAAAGTGGATGTGCCAACGATATAAGGAGGCAAAAACAACTTCTTATTTAGACCGATATTTAACGAATCATCGCCCGGCGATTTATTTTTTCTTACGGCTATTTATTTCATCCCTGATAGCGATAGCACGGATATAATCTTCACTCTCAAGCACCTCATTCAATAATGTGTGCAACTCTTCTACATTCATAGCTTTTAAATCTTCGCTGCCGGTTCTCACATCTTCTACCTGTTCTCCCGTTGAAGCTTTTTTCTTCTTACCAGAGGTTTCTTCCATCATGATGCCTGCACTTTCAAGAATATTTTCAAAAGTATAAATAGGACAGCCGAAACGAACAGCCAATGCCAAAGCATCAGAAGTTCTCGAGTCGATCTCGACAGTATCATGTTCCGTAGAGCAAACTAATTTTGAAAAGAAAATCCCTTCCTGGAGATCATTTATGATGACTTCGTTAAGATCAACTCCAAAAGCATTCATGAAATTTTTCATCAAATCATGGGTGAGAGGGCGGCTGGGCTGCATTTTTTCGAGTGCTACCGCAATTGCCTGTGCTTCGAAGCCTCCTATCACTATCGGCAACCGCCGAAGACCATTTACTTCTCCAAGCACAACAGCGTACGAGTGAGTTTGTGTAATACTATGTGAAAGTGCAACTATTTCCAGTTCTATCTTCTTCATAAAATATCATGCGAAACTAAGGCAATTTTGCTAAAAAAATCAGGCTGGAAGCAGGTCAAAAAATATAATCTTTTTTATTGACCATACGTGTAAATAGCTTAGGAGGGGAGTCAGTATTTCAAGCCCGCCAGGCCTGATTTGTTATCGCGAATGATAGTCGTTCCACTGAATTCAAGCCGCCATGTGGTTATCAAATTCCAAGGAGCACAAGATGCCGCAAACAACAGGCATGCTATACAGTTTATACAGAAGAAATTACTATAATTTTTTAATCGCCGCCGTGAGTTTTGGAACTACTTCAAACGCATCACCAATAATTCCATAGTCGGCCGCTTTAAAAAATGGCGCTTCCGGATCCTTATTGATAACTACGATGACCTTACTCCTGTTTACGCCGGCTAAATGCTGGATCGCACCCGAAATGCCAATCGCGATATATAAGTTAGGAGCAATAGCAATACCAGTCTGGCCTACATGTTCATTATGTGGCCGCCAGTGTGCATCCGCAACGGGTCTGCTGCAGGCAAGTGCAGCATGCAACGCATGAGCAAGATCTTCGATGATTCCCCAGTTTTCCGGACCCTTCATTCCTCTGCCGCCACTTACGACGATCTCTGCTTCTGTCAACGAAACTTCGCCACTTGCTTTATTAACTGCCGTTGTCCTTGTTTTCGCAGAAGGGACATTGGCATTAAAAAGAATAATTTCAGCAACACCTTCTCCCGTTTCGACCTTATATGAATTCGGATTCAAAGCAATTATTTTTACATCGGTAGCAATCGAAACGTTTGCAAATGCTTTACCGGAGAAAACGTTTTTCTTTACTACGAATCCATCAGCCAGGTCGGGTAAGGAAACTGCCCCCAAAACAAGGCCGGCTTTAAGTCGCGCTGAAAGGCGCGGTGCCACTGCCTTTCCGTCAAAATTGTTAGAAAATATTATTACTGTTGCCTTGACTGACATAGCTACCTGGGCAATTACATTCGTGTATACCTGTGAATCAAAATGATCAAGAGCATCATTCTTTACTTGATGAATCTTTTTTACACCATATTTGCCTAGTGCCGAAAGATCTTTAGTGACTGAGCCTAACACCACTGCTTCAGCCTCAACATTCATTTGTTGAGCAAGTTTAGCTCCATAGCTCAGCGCTTCTAATGAAGCTTTCTTTACATGACCTTCAGCAACATCTATAAAAATTAATACACTCATAGTTTACAGGTTAAATGACTTTCGCTTCTTCATGAAGTAATCTTGCTAATTCATCAACATTATCGGGTGAAACGAGTTTTACTCCTGCTTTGGCGGGCGGTAAACCAAAACTTCGAACGGATGTCAATGTATTTGTCTGGCCAGGCTCAATAACTTTTAAGGGTTTCGTACGCGCAGCCATAATGCCACGCATATTGGGAATCCTTTGCTCAGCTATACCTTTTGCGCAGCTTACGACAACAGGCAGTTCCACTTCGCAAATCTCTTCTCCGCCTTCAATTTCCCGGGTTATGGTCGCCGTATTGCCTGATAACTCAAATTTCGAAGCGAGTGAAATAAACGGAAGGTCCAATAACTCCGCTAACATACCACCGATCGATGAGCCATTGTAGTCAATAGTTTCTTTTCCCGCAAAAATTAAATCATAATTGTTTTGTCGTGCCACTTCGGCTATCTGTGATGCGACATAATAACTATCTTGACTCTCTGCATTTACGCGAAAGGCTTCGTCGCCCCCTAATGCGAAAGCCTTTCTGATAATGGGCTCAGTGTCGGCAAGTGCAATGGTTATAAGATGAATAACAGTCGATGCATCTGCCTCCTTCAATTCAATCGCGCGCACCAGCGCATACCACTCATCGTAGGGATTGATGATCCACTGAACACCGTTACTGTCGAATTTCGTATTATTATTAGTGAAGGCTATTTTTGCTGTGGTGTCAGGCGTTTTGCTGATACAAACTAAGATTTTCATTGGCAACTGATTATAGTTGTTTATGCAACTAAAGCAAAGATAGGGAAGGCAAATAAGAATTAATAATTATAACGAATAATTTTTCCCAGGTTGAATTCATCATTTGATATTTCAATTGAATGCGCCAGGAGGCTGGCTAATGAAGATAAACTTAAGCATTTCCGGCATCGGTTTTTAATCCCAAAACACAATGGTGAAGAACAAATTTATTTTTTAGGGAATTCACTGGGACTTCAATCAAAAAATACGAGCGAGGAGATTACCAAAGTCCTTGACCAGTGGGAGAAGTATGGTGTAGAGGGTTTCTTCGAAGGCGAGAATCCGTGGTTAAATTATCATGATCAGCTTACGGGCCCGTTATCAAAGATTTTAGGCACACTGCCATCTGAAATCAGTGTAATGAATCAACTTACCGTGAATTTGCATTTGATGATGGCCGGTTTTTATCGACCTAGTGGAAGACGAAAAAAAATTCTGTGTGAAGCAAAGGCATTTCCCAGCGATCAATACATGTTTGAAACACAGGCCAAAAATCATGGGTTTGATCCTGAAGAAACGATTGTAGAGGTAACTCCTCGCGAAGGAGAGCATTTAATTCGCCAGGAAGACATCCTGGCCACTATTGAAAAGTACAAAGACGAGTTAGCGCTTGTATTATTTAGTGGAGTAAACTACTACACGGGGCAGGTATTTGATATCAAAGCCATCACCCAGGCTGCACACGATGCAGGGATTATTGCCGGTTTTGACCTGGCTCATGCTGCAGGAAATATTTTTTTGCAACTGCATGATTGGAATGTTGACT
>DASXOT010000384.1:0-3692 GCA_036494065.1 Chitinophagaceae bacterium | reverse complement strand
CCCGAAAAAAAATGAAAGGGGTAAACCGACTCGAATTACAGGCACGCATCGAGTTAGAATACAGGCTGGCAGGGTTCAATCTTTATTCTCTGATTGATCAATTCTGATTCGTTATTCGTCATCATCACAACCAATAGGCGCGCCGGGAGGAATAGCCAGCGCTTCCGCTGAACGCTTGGCTTTTTCAGGATTTTTCATTCTTTCCAGCGCCAGCAGCAGATGCCCCGAATATGTGTCGTCTTTGCTTACTTTGATTTGGCTTTCGATAAAGGCTTTGATATCTGCTAAACCTTTTTGCGCAGCAGCCCTCGCCGCAAAATTTGCATTTTCGTTTATCGACAAAGCCAACAAATAGGTGAGTAGTATCTGTTCGGTTTGTAATTGGACCAACTTGGCCATGCCCGAACGCCGGGGAGCTTTCCAGGTAGCATCGACCAATTTTTTTATCATCTCGTTTACACCCAATCCACCATTGATTTCATATTCGGCCATCCGGCTCACTCTTTCGCTGTTAAAGAGAAATGATAATGCCAGGTCAGTCGCATTTTCTGCAGGTGACAATGCATCAAAGGCGAGGCCCGTTCTCTTTTTGAAAAGTTCTGGTGTAATATCATAATTTGCCGCTCTCGGCGGGATTAATTTAACTATTCGATCGGGCAACACCAATACGGTAGGATCAATGCAGTCTACAACAGCATTCAATGCCCGCAATTGTTCTTCCCTGGACAAGGATCTTGTAACGATTTCTCCATCGCCACGTACTGCATACGTATAGTACATGCCCCCTACCATTTTTGTAACAGCTTCCAGCTGATAGCGATGATAGAGATAAACCGGCACGAGTACGTCTTCGAGCAACGACATAGGAGTTCCTGGCCGTATATTGTTTTCACCAAACTGCGACAAAGCTTTTGTTCTTACTTTCATGACTTCTCTCAATTCAGCAACAGCATCTGTACCGTTGTCCCACAAATGGGCCTGGGGGTGTAGTCCTCCAGCGGGTCGTGCATCACGATCGGAAATATATTGAAGTCCTTTCTTTTCAGCATCAGCTAAAATTTTATTCAACTCCGACGATTCATTGGTACCTTTTGGAAATTCAGAATATCCCCATTCAATTGCAACTTTATCCCATTCTCCAATCTTATCATCATAAGCATTGGAAACGTCGATATCACCGCTTGCATTTAATCGTATCAATGGGTGTGGATAATCCATCACGCTTGCCCTATCGCTTACGCTTGCGGCAAAATTGTGCATCAATCCCAATGTATGTCCCACTTCATGTGCTGCCAGTTGTCGCAACCTATTCAGGGACATTTGGAGCATTTTATTATCAGCAGGCAATCCATTTTCAAAAGGTGATAATAATCCCGAGGCAATTAAATAATCCTGCCGCACACGCAAGGAACCAAGTGTAACATTTCCCTTTATAATTTCGCCTGTCCGCGGATCAATGACAGCCGCTCCATATGACCAGCCTCGTGTAGACCGATGGACCCAGTTGATCATGTTGTACCGAATGTCCATGGGATCAGCGTCGGCAGGCAGAATTTTTACCTGGAATGCATTTTTATATCCTGCAGCTTCAAAAGCCTGGTTCCACCAAGTTGCTCCTTCCAATAATGCACTTCGAATAGGCTCAGGGGTGCCATTGTCAAGATAATATATGATTGGTTTTACGGGTTCACTAATTGCCGCGCTGGGGTCTTTCTTTTTAAGCCGATGACGAATAATAAAATATTTATTGATTGATTCCGGTACGGGCGTGCTATAATCGAAGTAAGAAATTGAAATAAATCCGGATCGCGGGTCATATATTCTTGGCTCAAAATCTTTGTCTGGCAATTGCACAAATGAATGATGAATTCTTAGCGTGATGGCCGACGTAGAGGGTGCAACGGAATTAACCTCACGGCCTGTTTGCCCGTCGCTGTTTACGAGTGTGATCGTCGCTTCCAATTCAGTATTAAATGGAAAGTTTTTTGTATTGGGCAGGTAGATCGCCGATCGTGATTTATCGAATGAATAACTTCCCTGCCGCATGTTGCGGATACGATTACCGGCATCTATCGCATCGCGAATAATAAAATCAGTAGCATCTACCAGCACTCTATTTTGTGTTTGTGCAGCCACCGTAAAGCCCCATAGTGTTGACTGTGCAAATGATTCTTCTATGGCTTTTTTTTCCTTCTGATCACTGGTAATAGCGCGAAAATTATAATTAGGTTGAATCATTAATACTTTTCTTCCTACCCTGGAAAATTTAACAATAGTCGTAGCTCCCATCAATCCCCTGTCGAGTCCGATATCATTGGATCCAAGGCCAGCGGGCAAGGATGTTTGATACAGAATTTCCGAATCGAGTTTGTCAATCTCCAGCCATATTTTTCCCTCATTTTCATCCCAATAAAAATTAAGGTAGCCTTCAAATTTTTTTAGATCCTTTGTCTTTTCTTCAATCGAAGGAAGGTTTTGAGCGAAGACAGTTGCAGAAAAAAATAATGTAAGCCAGAAGAAAGCCTTTTTCATAAGCAGTTGTTTATGGAAGAAAGTTAGCGAAAAAACGACCGCTGCGTAAACGAGTCAAATAGGAAATCAAATGTTTAATCACATAGCTCCGTTTGTCTCTATTGTCTCACTTTGAAATGATTTACCACAAGTGCCGTTAGACAACTAATTCGATTTCTCCGCGCTCCTCTATGGTCTCCGTACCTCCGTGTTAAAACTTACCACAGAGTCACCAGGCGAATACAGAGAAACACGGAGTTTATGCGGGATGGGTTCGGCATACATGGGCACGAGGGACACAAATGAATTATGTCTTTGATGGAATTCTCCAGACTTAATGGCATTCCTCTTCTTCGAGGACAAAAGTCTTATTTACAATGTTGGATGTTAGAATGAAATGAAGCCCGATTATCAGAAATAGATTACGCCATTCGACTGAACCCCATCGGCTGTAGATTAGACAATGGACTTTGACGCTCCGCCACAGAACCAGCGACTAACTCATTGTTCATGATTGTTCTTCCACCAGCGATAGCCAACCAATCCGGCTATGGCGAAAGGCGCGAATGCGAGATAAAGGATACCGCTATTCAACCCTTTAGCAGGCTGGTCCCCCATTTGCTGAGCGGTTCTTGTACAAATTGAACACTGAGCAGCGGAAAAATGAGAATTGAAAATCAAAAAACAGAAAGTGAAAAATAATATGATGAATATTCTTTTCATTCCACACAAAGTTACAACAGTAAAATCAAGCAGCTTCGGTACTCATTCTTTTCGCCTGCTTTTTTCTTTCCTCTTCATCCAGGATCACTTTTCGCATGCGAATAAAATTCGGGGTTACCTCAATACATTCATCCTGCTGAATATATTCCATACATTCTTCAAGCGTCATTAAATGTTTGGGGGCAATGTTTACGGCAGCATCGCTTCCGCTCGCCCGCATATTGGTCAGCTTCTTTCCTTCATTAGGCTGCACTACCAGGTCCCCTGGTTTATTATTTTCTCCAATGATCATTCCTTTATATACTTCTTCTCCAGGGTCGACAAAAAATATTCCACGATCCTGTAATTTATCCAAAGAATATGCGGTGGTGCTTCCAGCTTCTTTAGCAATCAATACACCGTTGTTTCTACCAGGTATTGCACCCTTCCAGGGTTTAAACTCATTAAAACGATGATTC
>DASXOT010000383.1:0-3223 GCA_036494065.1 Chitinophagaceae bacterium | reverse complement strand
AAGTAAAAAAAGTACGACTAATAAAATGATATAGCCCCAGCGCCGATCCAACAGCACGTCATCCAAACGCTCCGTAAACAAAGTTTTTTGCAGCGGGCCCGGCTCTGATACTGCGACCTGCATTACGCGTTTAATACGGCCATATCGCTGCAGTATTTCTTCAGCCTGGGTCTTCGTATGATTAAACCCGTGCTTCATCTCGATTTTTTCAATCCTGTCCTGCAGATCAACATCTAAATCAAAAGATTCATGATTGATAAGATAATGAACTGCGGTATAATCGTTTAAAGCTGGGAATATTTGCTGCACGTCATCGATTGATGCAGAGGCTAATTGTTTATTCTCGATGAAATCCCGCACCGGTGCCTGGTATAATTGAAGGGCAGTTTGTTCGATCGCCTTTTTTAATTGTGGAATTCCTTTTCCCTTCCTGGGATTTACCGGGATCACGGGCACTCCCAATTCCCTTTCCAATTCAGTAGTATCGATCTTTATCCCTTTACTTTTTGCGATGTCCATCATTGTCAAAGCGATGATCATCGGTATTTTCAAATCAATGATCTGCGTGCAAAAGAGTAAATTTCTTTTCAGATTGCTTGCGTCGGCAACTACAACGACTATATCTGCTTTGATCTCTTTATCCTGCTTCAGCAGAACCCTATAGCTAATCCATTCGTCGAGACGCCTGGGGTAAAGACTATAAGTGCCGGGGAGGTCGATGACCTTTCCGTCCAGCGTCTCTGAAACAGGCGTTGTTCCCGTTTTTTTATCTATAGTCACACCGGGAAAGTTGCCCACTTTCTGATTCAAACCCGTCAGGCAATTGAATAGCGATGTTTTTCCGCTATTGGGATTACCAACCAGAGCGATATTGATCTTTTTATTTTTCACAAATGCCTTAACCTGCAAAAATAAACAGTACCGCCGACCCCGGTTTACGAATTACGATTTTTAACTTAGCATATTCAATCTTAACAACCTATATGATTTATTTGCGTTGGCGATTTTTGGCAGCGATAATTTTTATTGGACAGTGTGGAATATCGCAAAAATTAAAGAAGGCAGATGAGCTTACACTTACTCATCTTGAAAATCATATTCGCTACTTAGCCGATGATAAATTGGAGGGCCGGAGGACTGGCACCAGGGGCGAACTGCTGGCAATGGAATATATCAGCGATCAATTTAAACAAGATGGGTTGCAACCAAAAGGAACAGACGGCTATTACCAGGCTTTCGATATAAATGAAGGAAAGCAAATCAATGAGGGAACAAAGTTCATCATCAATGATAAGGAGCTAAAACTTTACGATGATTATTTTCCATTTGTATATAGTCCCAATGTGAAAATTGAAGCATTGCCTGCCATCGCAGTTGAAGAATCTGGCATGCCATGGTTTATTAATTTAAAAGATGCGATTGAAGAGAATACCTCTAATCCTCATTTTGATCTTAATGAATATATCCATCAACAGGCTATTGATTTTAAGCGAAAAGGTGCGACTGCGTTGATATTTTATAATACGTCGGTAAAAGATGATGGATTGAAATTTGATGGAAAGGATAAATCAACAGGCACTGAAATACCCGTCTTATATGTTACCAAGCCAGCTGCAAAGGCATTCTTTAAGGATATCGCCGCTACTCTTAATATAGTAATGAAGATAGACATCAGCGATAAGCAACGAACAGGGCATAATGTAATTGGATATATTGATAACAATGCCGTGAATACGGTTGTGATAGGTGCGCACTTTGATCATTTGGGATATGGCGAAGATGGGAATTCACTATTGAGAACCGGTGAACATCTTATCCATAATGGAGCCGATGACAACGCAAGTGGTACGGCTGCATTGATTGAACTGGGACGATTATTAAAGAATTCAAAACTTATTAAAAGCAATTATTTATTGATTGCGTTTTCCGGCGAAGAACTCGGTTTGTTTGGTTCGAAATATTTTGTAGAACATCCAACGATTAATTTGAGTACAGTTAACTATATGGTCAATATGGATATGGTAGGAAGACTCAATGATAGCACAAAAGTTTTGACGGTAGGCGGATATGGCACTTCTCCCGAATGGGCTTCGGTCATCAATCAAAAAGTAAAGAAACCAGTTTTTATAATAAAGGTTGACTCAAGCGGAACAGGTCCGAGTGATCATACATCTTTTTATAACAAAGGGATACCGGTATTGTTTTTCTTTACCGGCATCCACGCAGATTATCACAGGCCGACGGATGACTACGATAAAATAAACTATACGGGTGAACTTGATGTGGTAAATTTTATCTACGCGTTAATTGAAAAAGAAAATAAGGAAGATCATAAACTTGCATTTACAAAGACCCGGGATACTCAATCCGGCACGTCTGCCCGATTTAGCGTGACGCTAGGCATTATGCCTGATTACACTTTTGCGGGAAGCGGCGTAAGAGTGGACGGAGTAAGCGACGGGAGACCTGCTCAAAAAGCAGGATTGCAGGTAGGAGACGTGATCTTTAAATTAGGCGACTATAATGTAAGCTCTCTTGAAAATTATATGGAAGCATTGGGGAAATTTAAAAAGGGCGACGCAACGACTGTTAAGTTTAAGCGCGGGAACGAAAGTAAAGAAGTGCCTGTGCAATTTTAACAACGAAGTCGCAAGCTGATGAAATTAGTCTTAGACAATAAAAACCTTACTGAAGATTTTTTTGAAGATACCAGGTTGCTTGGCATTATAGCGCCATTTAAGGACTACCAGCTTTGCTGGCAGCTGAATACTGCAATGAGTATGGATTTCCGGATCAACAACGACATCGAAATACAACTCACAAAAAAAAAGAGAAATTATTTTTTTGCTGTGTACGAGTATTGTGAACCCACCAATACACTTTTTCATTATATATATAATAATCGTTTTGATGGGGAGTACCTGCTTCCCGAATTCAAGCACTTCGATTTCTTATGGTTGATGAAGGGTGATTATGTGCCCGAAGACCGCCTTCAGCAAATGATAAATGAGATAAAAGAAATAAGTGGCGTGCAACTTGTAGCAGAACTAACCAACGAGAAAATCAGGAATAAGGAGCACCTGGTTTTTTAAACTTCAAAATCTATCGTATGTGGGAAGAAAAGGATAATAGCCTTTATAGAAAATTTCAATTCAAGAATTTCAGCGAAGCATTTTCATTCATGACCAGGGTAGCGCTCGAAGCGGAAAAAATGGATCACCAC
>DASXOT010000382.1:0-4438 GCA_036494065.1 Chitinophagaceae bacterium | reverse complement strand
AACATCACCTTCATTTTTTACCATTCCATTAAAAACAATACGCTCACAATTGTGCGAGTCCATCGTGTAAGCTGCCATGCCGATTCCATCATTTACAATTTCTCGTCCTTCACAATTGTTTTGCGTCATAACATACATTCCCAACATGCGACGGCTTTCTCTTATATAAAGTTGGGGCGACCAGTTGTTATTATAAGTATACTCATCTTTTGGATAACCATATCGTAGCATTTCATCTTTCAATTGACGCGGTACACGCGGGTCATGTCCGCAGAAATACAATAAACCTTTAGTATAATCTTCATGGTCCTCAATGATTTTCTTTCGCTCATTGTAATCTGCGTCCGGATAGCTATAATTCATTCCGATCATATCAGTAGAAAAGCCACCACGATTGTTGATATCTGTTTTGCGATTTGGCATAGGGCCAAAGAAAAAATAATCATCCAATGTTGTTTTTTGAGGCTGCGCTTTGAATAACCGAACCAATAATTCGTACCTGGTGGAATCATAATTATCAGGGCGTTCAATCGGAACAAAATTTCGGGGATCATCGGTGAGGCAAATCCTATAATTGAATGCCTGTACTTTTTTGTCACCGTGGCCACGATCCTGCAATCTGTCGCTGCTAATACCCCATAATAAACCGCTGGTTGAATCACCCGGCATTTTATAAGGGTCAACGCCGTCAGGAAACTGGTGGGTTTGCATCATTTGCACTCCATCGTAAGTTTCGTTATAAACTTCATTCGATTCCCTTCCTACAGCATAAGAAACTCCTGCTTTTGCCATAAGATCACCTTCGTAACTACAATCGATGTACATTTTAGCGGCAATAATCCTTTCGGAAGATCCGGAAGGAGAAAGAGAACTCTCTACCGTTATCTGCTTAATAAATTGGTTGTCCTTTTTAGCTTTGATGATCCTGTATTGATAAAGTACATTCACCATTGCGTTTTTGACGTACTCATTGAAGATATCCTCTGCTACATGAGGTTCAAATATCCACTGTTCAAATTTTCCGTAATGTTTTCCCATCCTTCGATAAAAATTAAGCGCTAACCCGGTTATCGCATATTTATTACCGATATCTGTGTAGCCAAGTCCTCCTGATGTGAGTCCTCCCAGATGCCCGCCTGGTTCTATCAATATAACTTTCTTTCCCATTTTGGCGACCGAATAGGCAGCAATCACACCCGCCGACGTGCCTCCGTAAACACACACATCATAACTCAATATTTTCTGTTGGGCTGAACCGCCTATTGCGAAACAAAGGCAGGCCAGGAAGAAAATGGATTTCATGAATGATTATTTCTCGGGAGATATTTGAAGCCGTAAAATGACAACTACTGGAGTAATGCTTTCACGATCTGCATCCATTCCTGCTCAAGTGATTCACCAGGTCGCTTGTGACCGGATCTGCTATACCAATAATCTGCGTTTCCAATATCGCCCTCTTTTCGATGAAGATAAGCATGTATCCAAGCCCCATTATTGTCGTCCGTATCCTGTACTATTTCGTGAGCACGCTTCCAATCACCCTTTGCATCATACCACAGTGAAAGTAAATAACCGGATAAATGGATGGGAGGATCTTCGACAGTCAAACTTTTCGAAAATTCGTCAAAGGTCATTTTATTACATTTTCAAAAGTTTAAAGGCGTGCGTCCAATCATTGCGAATAAAGCCAGGAATACACCAAAGTATAGCAAGGGGTTCGATAGCCCTTGCTGCTTCTACCATTCCCATGTCTTCTGTTTCATAGCCGAAAAGTGTAAGGATACCTGTCACTGCCTTCTTGGCGTGTTCATCGTTACCGCAAATAAACATTGTTGGTGCACCGCCTGGAAAATTCGGTTTATACATGAATGTATTTCCAACGATATTAAAAGCCTTGACAAATCTTGCCTCCGGCAGAATTTTTTGCAGATCCTCCATCAAGGATCTGTCTAGAGTTGTAAAAAATTTAAGCACGCCATTATCAGGTGGTCCCTTTTTGATCGGGTTCGTGGCGTCGATCACTATTTTATGTGAAAAATTTTCTTTACCTGCCTGTTCGATTACTTTTTCTGCGACATCGCCGCTAACTGCGAGCACAAGTAATTCCCCAAACCGAGCGGTATCGGGAAATGTTCCCAATTGAGCAGAGGGATTTTGTGACTGCCATTTTACAAGATCCGGTTTAGACGTATCGCGTGTCCCAATCATTACTTCATAGCCTTCAGATAAAAAGCCTTTTCCCAAACTCTGTCCCACAGCGGACGAACCCAAAATTCCAATTTTCATAAAAACGCCTCCATTATTTCGTTAAAAGAATGATTTGAAAATGCTGTTTGTCCATTCATCAAGAATGTTTTTCTTCAACAAATCTTTTTAAATAAAGTTTGAATATTCCTTGTCGTTTCAAACTAACTTCATAGAAATTTCGCACTCATGCGCTATTTCATGGTTTTTCTAACTCTGTTGATCGGGGCTGTGCTGCCGGTACAGGCCGTATTGAATACGAAGTTAGGTAAACAAACAGGCGGTCCGCTGATGGGTTCTCTGGTCAGTTTTTTAATCGGGCTCATCGGTCTGTTCATTATTAATTTGTTCATTAACCGCACTGCTCTTTTTCAAATCAAACCCATGTCTGTTTCTCCCTGGTATGTATGGCTTGGCGGTCTGCTCGGAGCTGTGTACGTTGGCTGTGTGATATGGGTAAATCAGCAACAGGGTGTGGCGCTTACGTTTGCGCTGGTTGTAAGCGGGCAAATTTTTATATCGCTAATCATTGATCATTTTGGACTATTTGGTTCAATGGTGCACCAGGTAAATATTCAAAAAATTCTTGGAGCCATTTTGATTATCGGTGGTCTTGTTCTTATAAAAAAGTAATGATGCAACTCCATGAGTAATCCCAACCTGCATACCGAAAAATCAGAATTAAATCCTGTCGAAAAGGAATTTGAAAACAGCATACGTCCGAAGGAGATTTCAGAATTTTCGGGCCAACCACAGATCATTGAAAACCTAAAAATATTTATCAAGGCAGCTAAACTCCGGGGAGAAGCTTTAGATCATGTTCTTTTTCACGGGCCGCCGGGTTTGGGAAAGACAACACTCTCAAGAATTGTAGCTAATGAATTGGGGGTAAACATCCGGGAAACCAGTGGGCCCGTAATTGAAAAGCCCGGTGACCTGGCTGGTTTGCTGACCAATCTTGAACCACATGATGTTTTATTCATCGATGAAATACACCGGTTGAGCACCGTTGTGGAAGAGTACTTGTATGCAGCAATGGAAGATTATCGTATCGATATCATGATCGATAGCGGCCCTAGCGCGAGAAGCATACAACTCAACCTGAATCCCTTCACTTTAATTGGCGCTACAACCCGGAGTGGCTTATTGACCGCACCGTTGCTTTCGCGATTTGCCATTAAATCAAGACTCGAATATTATTCAGCCGAGACGATTCAACGAATCATTCATCGCTCGGCAATTATTTTAGGCGTGCGAATTACTTCAGATGCCGCCAAAGAAATTTCAGGAAGAAGCCGGGGGACACCGAGGATCGCCAACGGCCTGCTAAGAAGAGTAAGAGATTTTGCCCAGGTATTAAGTAATGGCGTTATTGACCTGGCAATTACACAGCATTCTCTCAAAGCACTGAATGTAGATGAATATGGCCTCGATGATATGGATAATAAAATACTTCTTACGATCATAGAAAAATTTAAAGGCGGCCCTGTTGGCATCACTACCATCGCGACGGCTGTTGGTGAAGAAGCAGGAACCCTGGAAGAAGTATATGAACCCTTTTTAATACAGGAAGGTTTTTTACAGCGCACTCCAAGGGGAAGGGAAGTAACTGCAAAAACGTACGAACATCTGGGTAAGAATAATCCCAATGTTGGTTTAGGTGGCACATTGTTTTCATAATCCCTTTTTGGGCTTGTTAATAAAATTGGGAAAAGGATGGATTGGGAAATTGGCAATTAAAAAAGGATCAAGCTCTGCTCAATCCTTTAATATCTTGAAAAATGTAACTTCTTATTGCACTACCAATCTGAATCCATTGCCATGAATATTCACGATTTCAATTTTTTCATCATCTTTTAAATACTTCCGGAGTTTGGCGATATAAACATCCATACTGCGACCGTTAAAATAAGTATCGCTTCCCCATATTTTCTTTAAAGCCGCTTCCCTGGGTAAAAGATCATTCATATGTTCTGCAAGCATCTTGAGCAACTCGTTTTCTTTTGGAGACAGCGTTTGTGTAATTCCATCATGAGATAGCTGGCGGAGCTTGGGGTTGAAATGATAACTGGCCAGGTCAAATTCCTTGTTCTCTGCTTCTTTATTTAATTCCTCATTTCGTTTCAAAATCGCTTTGATTTTGAGGAGCAGCACTTCACTGTCAAAAGGTTTGGTGATATAGTCATCTGCACCC
>DASXOT010000381.1:0-5582 GCA_036494065.1 Chitinophagaceae bacterium | reverse complement strand
AAAATTTTTAATGTTATTAAATTCAATTGGTTTGCCGTCGGACGCTTGTAACATCAGGAACGAACAGTAATAAACATGCAGCAACTGAAGTATAGACGGGAGCAGAACCAAAAATATCCAGGATGTTTGATCGAAAACTATTTTAAAATTATTTTTTTTACATAAAACCGTGATAGCAACAATTGCGTTATTCACCTATGGGCCTTCATTTCCCGGGAATAGTTAAAAAGCGTAGCGCTCTTAATAGTATATATCGGTTTTTCCCTTCCCTGACCGAATCGTAATCATGATTAAAAAACGTGATCATGACTAAAAAAGTTATAATGGGAGATACAACATCGATAACCTTCCTCTATTCTGTCTAACTTTGAAATATGTCGGACATGCTCAGGCATATTGCACATTTTGACCTCGATTCATTTTTTGTTTCCGTTGAGGTGCTGAACGATCCATCTCTCAAAGGCAAGCCAGTACTGGTGGGTGGAAGTGATCGGGGTGTGGTGGCTGCCTGCAGCTATGAAGCAAGAAAATTTGGCATTCACTCCGCCATGCCGATGAAACAAGCAAAAAAACTTTGCCCGCAGGCAATCGTAGTCAGTGGCATGCGTGGTGAATACAGCCGTTATTCCAGGTGGGTCACTGATATCATCGGGTCCAAAGTTCCTTCATTTGAAAAAGCATCGATCGATGAGTTTTATATCGATCTTACCGGCATGGATAAATTCTTTGGTGTTAGTAAATACACAAAGGAATTGCGGGAACAGATCACTGAAGAAACCGGTCTGCCTATCTCGTGTGGATTGTCGTCCGGCAAGATGATCAGTAAGATCGCTACCAACGAAGCCAAACCAAATGGCTTCCTTGAGATCCCACACGGCAAAGAAAAAGATTTCTTATGGCCGTTGCCCATTGAAAAAATTCCAGGCGTGGGCAAGAATACGGAGCAGCAGCTAAAGAATTTTGGAATTTATAAAATTGAAGACATTGCCAAAACTCCGATCGATGTGATGGAAAAATATTTTGGCAAATGGGGTGAATCGCTTTGGCGAAAATCAAATGGAATCGATTCGGCACATATCGAAACAGGGTGGGAGCAAAAAAGCATGAGTCATGAAAATACATTTGAAGAAGATAAAACTAATATCGAATTCTTGTATAGTGAATTAGTCCGGCTTACTGAAAAGACTGCCTATTCGTTGAGAGAGGATGATATGCTCGCTGGTTGTGTAACGGTAAAGATCAGGTATTCCAATTTCGAGACGACTTCCCGACAGGAAACGATCGATTATTCTTCGCTTGATGATCAACTCATCGCAAAGGTGAAAGATCTGTTCAATAAATCATGGCAAAAAAACCGGCCGGTTAGGTTATTGGGAGTTCGTTTTAGCCAGTTGATCCCTTTTACCATGCAAATGAGCCTGTTTGAAAATAATGCGGAAAAGTTGAGCTTATACAAAGCTGTCGATGATATCAAGAATCGGTTCGGCAGCAAAACGATTGTAAAAGCAATTACTTCCCGTCTTTCTGAAAGCCCAAACCGCAATACAACGCGACACAATAAGAAGAAGACATCGTGACACTGGGCATCCATAAATCGGGAAAAGGGTGATTGTGGATTTTGAAATTGCAGGTAGTGAATTGCGTGAATCATATTTGTCCAAAAGCTCTCATGTCAGTTCTCTTCAATGCAATCGTAAGGCTTTCCTATCTTCGTCTCCGAAAATTTCTTAAAATGGCAAAAGCTTGGAAAGATTACCAGGAAAAAAATAAAGATCGTTTTCTGAATGAAATGCTCGACTTGCTACGCATACCCTCAGTAAGCGCAAAGAGTGAGCACAAAGAAGACATGCATAAATGCGCCGAACTGGTAAAACAACGGCTGATCGATGCCGGTTGCGATAAAGCAGAAGTAATGTCGACCGACGGCCACCCTGTTGTTTTTGGCGAAAAGATCATCGATCCATCGAAGCCAATCGTATTGGTATATGGACACTACGACGTGCAACCGGTTGAGCCGTTAGAACTCTGGCACAGCGGGCCATTTGAACCCACCATCAAGGATGGTAAAATATATGCAAGAGGAAGCGCCGATGATAAAGGTCAATTCTATATGCATATCAAAGCACTCGAAACGATGGTGCAGACCAAGAGCATGAGTACCAACATCAAATTTTTGATCGAGGGTGAAGAAGAAGTGGGCTCACCCAATCTCGGAAAATTTGTCGAAGACCATAAGGATTTGCTTAAGGCCGATGTGATATTGATAAGCGATAGCGCGATGTTAAGCATGGAAACTCCCTCGCTGGATGTCGGCGTTCGCGGATTAAGTTATATTGAAGTAGAAGTTACAGGACCTAATCGTGACCTTCACAGCGGTACATATGGAGGAGCGGTGGCAAACCCGATAACAATTCTTGCTCAAATGATTGCCGGTTGTCATGATAAAAAAAATCATATCACCATTCCTGGCTTTTATGATGATGTGGTGCTACCGACAAAAGAAGAAAAAAGATTAATGAAGAAGGCGCCTTTTAATGAGCAGGAATATAAAGATGAGCTGGGTGTAAAAGAACTGTGGGGCGAAAAAGGATTTACAACCAATGAGCGCACCGGTACTCGTCCAACGCTTGAGTTAAATGGCATTTGGGGTGGTTACCAGGGTGAAGGAGCCAAAACAGTGCTTCCGTCAAAAGCAACTGCAAAAATTTCTGCGCGATTGGTACCTAACCAGTCTTCCAAAAAAATCACAGAATTATTACTAAGCTATTTCAAATCGATCGCTCCGCCCAGTGTTACCGTAAAAGCATTTGAGCATCACGGTGGTGAGCCTTATATGACCCCGGTGGAAAGCAAGGGCTACCAGGCGGCGGCCAAGGCAGTGAAAAAAACATTTGGCAAAGCTCCCATTCCTGTTCGCAGCGGGGGAAGTATTCCGATTTGCTCGATTCTTGAAAAAGAGTTGGGAGTAAAAATTGTCTTCATGGGTTTTGGTCTCGATAACGATAACCTCCATTCCCCGAATGAAAAATACAATATTGAAAACTACTACAGGGGAATTGAAACGATTCCTTATTTTCATAAATATTTTGCAGAAGCTGAATGATGAATCATTTAAAATTTTGAAATCGAAAAACCTCGCCGCCCCACTCGATAAACGCGTTCAGATTTTTTAACTCATCAATAAAATCATTAGGGAGGTTAGGCTCCCTTCCATTTAAATGATTGATGATGTCCAATAAAATCCATTGATTCTCTAAAAGGTATTGGCCTTCAATTTCAATATTTGTCTGGCTACTAAAAACTCCACTTCCGTTTGCCTTATCTTTTCCAAACTTGACTGTCATCGACGGGGGAATTGTTTACAATTTTTTTTGTCGAGACAAACTAACCTTCGGGCCGTTTTTCAAAGAAAGCCTGCCAGTAGTCACCGCTATCCACTGTATAATTTGCGTAAAAGGTCTTTGCCACATCAACGATACCCGGCATTGTATCTTTGTCCTGAGCAAATAAAACTATTCCGGCGAGAGTAAGGATACAACCGAATAAGAAACGTTTTAGCATGATCCAAAGTAAAGAAAAACTCCGTCTCGATAAATACCTTTGGGCCATCCGCCTTTTTAAGACAAGAACGATGGCGGCAACAGCTTGTGACACAGGAAAGGTAAAATTTAATGGCGCTGCAGCAAAGGCATCGAAGCAAGTGAGCACGGCAGATGAGTACGAAGTAAAAACAGAAAATAAAAGATGGAAAATAAAAGTTACTGGCCTGTTACATAACCGGGTAAAATATGAAGAGGCAATTAAATTTTATATTGATATTACTCCTGCCGAAGAAATTCAACGATTGCAATACCAGGCTTCAGCCTTTCACACTGGTAAACGGCAAAGCAAAATAGGAAGACCAACTAAAAAAGAACGAAGGGATCTGGATGATTTTTTTGAACATTAATTTTAATGATCCCCATTCTCGTCCGTCAATCTCTAAAGCGCAGACTCTATTCATTTATCTTTGTTTCATGCGCATCGATATTATTACTGTTCTCCCGGAACTTCTCGAAAGTCCTTTTACTCACAGCATCATAAAGAGGGCGCAGGATAAAGGTCTTCTGGAGGTACATCTGCACAATCTTAGAAAATGGGCGGTGAATGAATATGGGCAGGTGGACGATTACCAGTATGGCGGGGGCGCGGGCATGGTGATGATGTGCGAACCGCTTGCTAATGCTATTGAAGAGTTGGGTAAAGACAGACATTACGATGAAGTAATTTACCTGACACCAGATGGCAAAACTTTTGATCAAAAGGAAGCAAATTTTCTGTCGATTAAAGAAAACCTGTTGATGATCTGTGGTCATTATAAAGGGATCGACCAGAGGATTCGTGAACATTTTATCACGAGAGAAATTTCCGTGGGAGATTATGTGTTGAGCGGCGGTGAACTGGCAGCGGCCATTTTAGTAGACGCAATTGGACGCCTCATTCCCGGTGTGCTCAATGATGAAACCTCAGCCCTATTTGATTCTTTTCAAGATAATTTGTTAGCTCCCCCCGTTTATACCCGACCAGCCGAATTTAGAGGATGGAAAATCCCCGGCATCTTACTCAGCGGTGACCCTAAAAAAGTGGAAGAATGGCGACATGAGCAGTCCCTCAAAAGAACACAACTGAAAAGGCCTGATCTGCTGCGCGACGAGTCGGAGTTCGGAGTCGGGAATTCGGAGTCGTGAGTTGGTATTCTACGGGCCACAGTCGACGGTCCACAGACAGCTCAAAGTAGGAAGTTCAACGATTGTCAATGGCAATTGGGAATTGTGAATTATCCGCTACTATCAACTGTGATCTATGTACCTCCAATGTCCGATGACTGCCGGATGACGACTACCGACGTGGTAATAATTGCATGGAGCTTACAGCGTGCAGCTGGCACCTCATAGCTCAAAGCTACCAGCTAAAAAAAGAGCCCCGATCTCTCGAGGCCCTGGACATTGTGTGAGTTGTTATAGCAAAATCTTTATTTCACCGGGTTAAGGATTACTGTTAGTTTGGATTGCGACCCATGTTCAACTATGAGCAGAGCTCTTCATAGGGTGATTCAACACCTGAGTTAATTAAGCAGTTTGTGCAGGGCTCTCCGTTCTCTTTAAGGCAGATTCGTTTATTAAAGGGTTTTTATTAGTGAATTAAAAAAGGCCCCGCCAAGACTAGCAGGGCACACCCTTAACCATACGAAACCAAAATCTTTATGTAAAAAAACTGTTTTTTTGTTTGTGGACGTAAAAGTAATATCAAGACATCAGGGTGTCAATGAAAAATCGTTCAATCGGTTAAAAACGGCGTTGAAAATTAGCGTCGCTCTACTACAGGCTTATTCCGAATCAATTTTACATTGCCTGTACGCTTCAATACGCCCCAACCCTGGGTTTCTCCCTTTATAGCTTTCCGGATCGATCGGAATAAGACTACGTACATCAATTGTCGATATACGAAACGTTGAGGGAGCAGCCAGATGAGCTTATAAGGCTTTTGTTTTTCAAACATAAATGCCAGCAAGGAAACAGCTACATCCACCAGGAGGAATAATG
>DASXOT010000380.1:0-2608 GCA_036494065.1 Chitinophagaceae bacterium | reverse complement strand
AGTATTATTTAAGGATAATGATAAGTAGTAAACCCTATTGTTCAAATCCATAGATTGCCCCGTCGCTGAATTGCTTTAGTAATTTCATCTTCTTGCGGCCAATAATAAATTCAAGACTGATAAGATCCGGGTCTTCTTCCTCGGTAAACCACACCAAATAGCAATGAGGATCATTCATAAATTGCTGCACTTCATTTTTAAAATCTCTATGTGGTAAGTATGCGGCATGCCGTCCTGTAAAAAAATAGACAGCATCGGGCGCGTCGGAATAGATCGTGTAATTCTTTTTGAACGGCAAAGAATCTCCCTCGATAAATTGAACCGTATCAGAAAATTTCCAGTCATCTTCGGTATAACCGGGAATGCCATCATCTTTAACTTCATCCCATGTTGCATCATTAGCGGTGAGTTGGTTAAACTGGAAACAAATAAAAATAAGGATGCTTGCTGCAATCCATCTTTTTTTTACCGAATGGCTACTTTCCTGGCACAACTGAATTAACCAATAACTGCCGCACCAAAGCAAGGGGAGAAAAACCGGTGACATAAACCGACTATTGAGTTCTTCAAACCTCGACAAACTGGCGGTAGTGATCATAAACAAAACATAAAGCAATGAAAATACTGAGGACATAGCCATAAAATCAGCGATCCTTCGCTTAGTCAGAAATTGTCGTACACAAGTAAATGCAAGGGCTACAATGATAGCTGAAGCAATCCATGGTGAAGCCTTATCATGATCGTGTAAAAAAGGAAGCCAATCACAGAATGTTTTACCAACATCAGCGAGATTTTGGACGAAAGAAGTAAGCGACTTCTCACGAAACCCAGTCAGGGTTCCGCTCACAAGATAATTTCGGGTAAGATTGATTACCAGCAGCGAAAAGCTGATAAGTGAAAATAAAAGGATGTGAATGAATTTCCTGCGCCACTGAAGTTTAGTGTTCGTTAATAAAACTATACCGCCCGTTGCAATGACAGTTATTCCTGCATATCGTGTCACACAAGCTATTGCCGCAATGATCGCGGCTATTATCAATGATCTTAATGCATGCGTTTGGAAATAACGATGCATGGCGATCATGAACAACAACAGCAATAAAATAAAAATAGTCTCGGACCAAAGCATTGAATAATCCTCGAGTAAAGCAGGGCTCATGACAATACAACTCAATATCGCAATCTTGTACCATCTTGACCGACGATTAAAATGCTCCATTATATTGCCCGCGATGTAAATCAGAAAGGCAAAAAGCAAAGCGTTGAGGTAAGGTGCAAAAACCAATGGATTTAAAGAGGTGAGCTTCATAATAGCGCTCAACATTAAAGGATAAAAGGCGGGAAAGTTGATTACGGGCTGCTGAGTGAAATCGGTAAGTCTTCCGTTTGTTGCAAGATGTTCCGCCGTCGTAGAATATACTACCGAATCCGGCGAGATGCCAATACCTCCGTGCCATGTATACAAAACAATGACAGTAAATCCCGCTACCGCGGCAATGAGACTATCAATATTTCTTTTTAACGTTGAAAGCTTGCCCATCCGGTGTAAAAAATAAATGCAATATAAAACAAGTCATTTGTCATTTGTCAATTGTCATTTGTCATTTTATAAAAGTAATTTAGTGGGTTTCATTGATCATTGATTTCACCCATGACCAATAATACTTTGATAAAATTTTTAGCCCTTTCAATTCTAATCACTGCATTTATTTCATGCCAAACAACGGATCACAAAACTGTTGATACGGCTGAATTTCATCCGAAATTCAAACTTATTCACTCTGAAAAATTTTACTTCAACAATTTTGTGGATTGTAATATGGCTGAAGCGTGGATTGCAGATACATTCAGAATATTTCCCGGAAAATATGGAGAGGATACTGTGTGGGGGAAGGGTGTAGATTTTAAATTCGCCAGTGGCAAAAATCCTGACCAAACCTTTTTAAGTTCTGCCGGTGCATTTGTCCAACCAGGTATGCCCGCGAATGCTGCTATCGGTTCTCCTGGTTTGCACGGAGCGGTATGGTTCGAAACTATTTACCAGGATCCAAATGATACAACTGGCAAAACATTATTCGCAATCTATCACAATGAAAATTATCCGGAGAATTTCCCTTACGATTCAAAAACAGGTGAGGGATATAAAAAAGAAAACTGGCCAGAAGGTTTGCGAGGTCCAACATCTCCTGCTGCTGTTTGCAGAATTGGAGTAATGAAATCAATAGATGGGGGCTGGAATTGGCAAAACAAGGGAATTCTTATTGAAGATCTTCAGCCTCGCCTGATCTTAAAACCCAACAATCCGTCAAGAACTTTCGCTGGAGGCGTGGGCGACCCTTCAGCTGTTGCCAGCGGTGACTATCTCTACGTATTTTATGGCGAATATGGTTATCCGGAAGTTTATGATGAAAAAGGTTTTAATCCAGATAAGGAATGGCGCGGTCAGTGCATCAGCGTCGCCAGGATTGCATTAAAAGATCTTGACAATCCTCAAGGAAAGGCGAAGCGATGGAATGGAAAAGAGTTTAATGCAAATTATACTGAAGCAGGTGTATCAGTGGAATCTTTGCAAATTTCCAAACAGGATGCCGGCGGCCCCGCATCGTCG
>DASXOT010000379.1:0-3460 GCA_036494065.1 Chitinophagaceae bacterium | reverse complement strand
TAATTCCTTTCCCCTCCCCGGTAACAGAAAATCCTGCTGCTGATTCCTTTTTTGCGCAATTTCCAGGGACGCTGGCGCGGGCAAATATTTTTTCAGATAGAAAGGAGTGGAGAACCTCGGCAACCGCGTACTATCCAGGGTAATTTTCGCATCCAGGCTCTTCCCTTTTAGGTCCGATACCTGTAGCATGAGTTGTACGCTATCCGCAAACCCTGATAAACGGAAATCAAAATGCCCGTTCTTATCAGTCGTATCGACTCTAAAAACTCTGGCCTGCGTCGAAAATAATGTGACGACTGCGTTTCCTAAAACCTGGTTATTTTGATTTCGAACAGTTCCCCTGGTGTTAAAAAAATTTTGATCAATGTCCACATACTTATCATTGAGAGTTGAATCGGAAAGGTTCCACTTCCTGTATTTATTTTTTTGCACCAGCATAATCAGATCCTTCTCTTCCGTTGAGTAGGGTTTTTTCATGATAGTTTCGATGTCATCATCATAGAAATATTTTACAGTGCTGTCGTCAGTCACTGACACACTGAACAGCGATAAAGCAGGGTGCCCGGCTGCATCGGTCAATGAAACATTTAACATCGCGCCATCTCTTGCCAGGTAATTTTCTTTATCATCTTTAACATCAACGATGGTAGAAGGGTTGTCAATATAAATACTCCGCTCACTCAGTAGTCTTTCATGCTCATCGAATAGAAGCAATGTCGCTTGCCCTTGCGGAAAATTCTTTTTGGGTATATCCGTCTCATACATGCGCTCACCTACACCTGCAAAGCAGAGACTATCCCGGCTAATTCCCAGTATATAAGTGACGGTTTTCCGGTCATAAAGTGAATCTCCTAAAGATACCCTGGCTTTTAATGAGTTTTCGTTCTCGCTTACGATTGAGATGCTTGCCGCGTTGTTATCCACTGTCGGCAGCGGATAGGAGTATTCCCGTCCATCTTTTGTTTTTATGTACGCGGTATACTTGCGGGTTTTCCAGGGAAACAATACAAACTTACCAAGGCCGGGCAGCGAGGTCTTAAATCTTAGCGTGGTTGAGTCGCGGTTATCTTTTAAATAGCCTGAGACATCAAGAAGATTATTATCGCGGTCAGTGACACGAAAAGCCACCAGCGAATTAGCACCTGCAATCAAAGAACCGCCTTCGGGATAAACTTCAAATTTCGGAGCATTGTTATTAGGGTCATCTGCGTTATTGACAACTGTTTTGACAGGAAGCTGATCCTGTGAACTGTTTTGTTGATTGACAATGTAAATTGGATACACACAGATATTGCTGCTATCCGCCCGAAGCATGGCATTCGTATAACCACGCAACCAGTAGTTCCCATCATGTAAACTCACAGGTAAAGGAATGTTACCATCCAGTCTCAGCGACCGGACATCCAGCACCAGCTGGCTGATCACGCTATCATTATCATTGACAAGGTCCACAAAGACAATTTTGCTTTCATGACTGATCTTGTGTGAGATTTTATTAATCAGGTAAGCGTTGAACCAAATGTTTTCACCTACCCTATAGATTGATTTATCAGTATGGATAAAGATATTTTCCTGAATTTCCGATCGCAGGCTCTTTACCAGCTTACCGGCCAGGTTATCCAGATCGCTAAACTGCGATTGCTGACCAGCTGCAAAAAGATTTATCAATAGGAATACCCCACAAATATTCTTTTTCAGATTCGTCATAAGTATAAAGCCTTGCAGTCAAAAAATATATCAACCACCCGCACTAAAATGAAACTGATAATTGTCGATCTTCTTTATAGTGAAGATAGACAAACCATCCGGTTACAGCAGTTGCGATAATAAAATAAGCAATCAATACATAGTTGATCCAGGGAATGAATTGGGAAGCGCAAAACCAGTCACCAAAATAAAATAGAATTCCCAAGGCATAGACATTCTTTATACCCTCCCAGAAAACAGCAAACGGATTGCGATCCATCAATTCGGTGTACGCATATACACTAAGGAATACAAAAATTCCGTATAAATAAATATAACTGCCGTCCGTTTTGTTCAACAATGCAATATTTCCGAACAGGTAACTGATAGAAAGCAAAAGAAAAATTATTTGCATCCAACTCCATACCTGCAATATTTGGGAGTTTTTTGGCGCATATTTATCAAACCGATATACATCTTCGATCTTATAAACAGGATGCTTTTCAACAACATCTGGTGGTCTGTAGCCGGTAGGCTTAAACCAAAGGGTAAATTTCTCCTTCCAGTTTTTTGTTCTCCAGGCATCTTTGATCAATAACCATAAATGCTGGAAATTAATTTTGATTGGGTTCCATGTTTGAGCTGGCCTGGTCACACCATATACTGGCTTAACTTCCGGCAACTCTTCCTGGTAAGTACCAAACAATTTGTCCCAAAAAATAAATATTTGTCCAAGGTTTTTATCCAGGTATTCTTTGTTGATTGCATGATGGACCCGATGATGAGAAGGAGTGACAAATATCTTTTCCAACCACCCCATTTTGTTTATGTGTTGCGTATGGTACCAGAACTGAGCAAAAAGCTGTAGTGGGGCTACTATCGCAATCACCTGTGGCGGCACTCCCAATAAGGCGGCCGGTAAAAGCAGAAAAGCAAATACTTTGAAAAATTCAGAAATGCTTTGCCGTAATGCGCAAGCTAGATTGAACTCTTCACTACTATGATGTATGACGTGAAGATTCCAAAAAAGATTGATGTGATGGCTCCACCGGTGAACCCAATAACCAGCGAAATCAAGAGCAAAGAATGCAACGATATATACCCATACGGTGGATTCAATATGGATTAAAGCTAACCGATTGACCAACCAAGTATAGGTCAGAATGGAGACACTTAATCCCAGCACATCCTTGGTAACGTTGGTAATGCCGCTGCTCAAACTACTCATCATGTCCATATTGCGAACAGTGTCCTTCCCGGTATACCAACCATACCATTTTTCAAATAGTACCAGGAACAGAAAGGCCGGCATGGCAATAAGAAGAATTTTCCCGTAGGCTTCCATAATAACAATCGTGTAGCCAAATTTAATGATAAAATTTTGGAGGTAGCCATCCGATATGAGTAGCTTATTTAGAGCATAAGCACCGTAACATAGAGCCAAAATGCATGATGCAATGAACCCGGATTTCTGTTCTGGCAGATATTTTAAATAAAAATCCATTGGATCACATAGATACAATGGACTCACACAAAATAATTGAAACAAAAATTTACTTAATAATTTTCTTCCATATAAGACACCGGCACTTCCAATTCATACATGGGCAGTTCAGGCTGTTGATGCTGCAAAATGCTTACAAATTCATCTTCGATTTCCGAAATAGTCTTAAGAAAATTATTGATAGAATCTTTTGTTCTGTCCTTTAAATGGTCAAGGTTCTCTTTATAAAAGCGAAAGGACAGGTAATGAGAAAAATTGTCGTTAGAATCA
>DASXOT010000378.1:0-3126 GCA_036494065.1 Chitinophagaceae bacterium | reverse complement strand
TCACGCCATTTTTAAATTTTGTTTAAGAAAATCTATGTATCGCTCGCATACATGTGGACAATTGAGAATTAACGACACAGGAACCGCGGTAACACTTGCCGGATGGGTACAGGCTATTCGAAAATTTGGTTCCATCAGTTTTATTGACCTTCGGGATCGCTATGGCATCACTCAGTTATTATTTGGCGAAGAACTCAACCAACAACTGGAAACAAATCCATTGGGCAGGGAGTTTGTACTCCAGGTTTCAGGAAATGTACAGGAGCGAAGCAATAAGAATCCAAATATTCCTACCGGCGACGTAGAGATTTCTGTGACTTCATTTACAATTCTGAATAAATCTTCCGTTCCACCGTTTACGATCCAGGATGAAACTGACGGCGGTGATGACCTAAGGATGAAATATCGCTATTTAGATCTTCGTCGCAATGCAGTCAAAAAAAATATTGAATTGCGTTACGCTGTGAATCGCGCGGCAAGAAATTACTTACATCAGCAGGGATTCATGGATATCGAAACTCCATTTTTAATTAAATCAACTCCTGAAGGTGCCAGGGATTTTGTAGTTCCTTCCAGGATGAATCCCGGCCAATTTTATGCGTTGCCGCAATCGCCCCAAACTTTCAAACAACTTTTGATGGTGAGTGGATACGACCGCTACTACCAGGTTGTAAAATGTTTTCGCGATGAAGATCTTCGCGCGGATCGCCAGCCGGAATTCACTCAAATAGATTGCGAGATGGCATTTGTTGAACAAGATGATATCCTGGAAATGTTTGAAGGAATGATTAAGGCTATTTTCAAAGATGTAAAAGGAATTGACTATACTGAAAAGATTGAAAGAATGAGCTGGGATGATGCTATGTGGAACTTTGGCATCGATAAACCAGATATCCGGTTCGGGATGAAAATCACAAATCTTAAAACTCCTTATTCAGTTTTTGAAATAAAAGATCCATCAAAAAAAGCCCTTCCTCTCGGCGACGGCATTGGAGGCGCCTTCCCTGTTTTTAATAATGTAGAAACAGTGGTGGCTATTAGTGTTCCAAATGCGTCCGACTATTCCCGCAAACAAACGGATGAGCTAACCGAATGGGTAAAACGACCGCAAATAGGCATGGCCGGACTGGCATTTGTAAAACTGAATACAGATGGAACTTACAAAAGCAGCTTTGATAAATTTTTTAGTGCAGAACAGTTAAAAGCGCTATCCGATTTCTGCGGAGCAAATCCGGGTGATCTTATTTTGATCCTGGCAGGTGCTGAAGAAAGAACGCGAAAAGCAATCAGTGAGCTACGCCTCGAAATCGCACAACGCCTGGGTCTGCGCAAAGCCAGTGAATTCAAACTACTATGGGTTCTTGACTTTCCCCTGTTTGAGTATAGTGAAGAAGAAAATCGTTGGAATGCGCGTCATCATCCTTTTACCTCGCCCAAACCCGAGCACATAGATATCATGATCAATAATAACCCTGTTATTGAAAATCCCGGCAAATACCTCGAGCATCCTTATGCAAATATCAAGGCCAATGCATACGACATGGTGCTAAATGGCAATGAAGTAGGTGGTGGTTCAATCCGAATTTTTCAACGGGAACTACAGGAAAAAATGTTCGCCGCACTCGGTATGAGCAAGGATGAAGCGCTTCATAAATTTGGCTTTCTACTCGGGGCTTTTGAATACGGGGCGCCACCCCATGGTGGTATTGCTTTTGGATTTGACCGGCTCTGCGCTATCTTGGGTGGAAGCGAAGGCATCCGTGATTTTATTGCCTTTCCAAAAAATAATGCAGGTCGCGATGTGATGCTCGATGCTCCATCAGCCATTGATCAAAAGCAATTGGATGAACTGAGTATAAAATTGAATGAAGGCACATGATATGCTGGCACGCGGATGGAAATTATACCGATTTGCCAATTACCTCCAACTGGTGTATTCCGTTGTATTGCTTTTATCTCTTACCTATTTAATGATTAAGAGAGGACAGTACTCACATTATTTATTATCCTCCATCTTACCAGCGATGGTCTGCTTGTTGACAATGGCCGTTAATAACTACCTCAACCTAATTGTCCTTTCAAATCATTTTCCGAATAAGTCGATTCCCCCGAGAGTAAAGGCCGCAAAAACTCTCATTTTCGTTCTATGCATTCTTTTCAACCTGATGTTGGTAATGGTTATCATTGTAGGAGCTTCGGAAGAATTCGACAAGGAAAACATACATGCTTTCTCTTTTGGCAAAACACTCCTTATCATGCTCGTGACAATTGTGACTCATTGGATATACATTCTCTTCATGCAAATAAAAATGGTGCGGCTGATTAAAAGCGAAAGTTATCGCTCTCTCAATGACATCATAAATTCGATTGGGGAAAAATGACAACGCCCCTAAAATACCGCTTTTACCACGGTATCTGCTATATCGCAATTTTGCTCACAGCAGCTCTTCTCCTGGATTTTTTGTTCAAAATTTCACGTTCGGGAGTCAGAATAAATAGCCCGGTCTTAGGCCTGTTGACTCTCCTGGTAGCATTCAGCTGTTATTTTGGTCTTCCTATCCTGGGATTAACATTAATAAAATTGCGTAAGACGGGTGACGATATCAGTTCGCCGATTCTGGTACTCATACGAATTACATTCTTTGTACAGCTAATATTTCAGCTCTTCGTTATGTTTGACGCTCCGTCTACTATCGACAGGATAGTAATTATTCTAAAATACGGCCAGCGTTTTCAAATGCTCTACGAGCACGTAGCCATTGAATTTTTGTCACTCATGCTGGCCGTATTGACAATTTATCTCGAAATTTTTACCTTTCCATTGATAATGGAAGTAAGAAAAAATCATGAATTGATGATGAAACAGATCGAGAATATCGGGGCGACAGAAAGTGAATTGTAAACGGGCGATTGTGAATTGTCCATGGTGAATGGCCCATAAGAAGAATAACTTTGCGAATTCAACCGCTCAAGACTCACTACTCACTATCGCAAGCGTCAGATCAAAAAATTAACTATATTCGAATCTACGGTTGCGTCACCCAGGTGTGAAGGCAACTTTTTTATTTATATTAAATAGCATGACCGGAGCTGAACTGTTTAACCAATATGAGAATTACCCTGGCA
>DASXOT010000377.1:0-3131 GCA_036494065.1 Chitinophagaceae bacterium | reverse complement strand
CATTATTCGCTCCTAAGGTGATAGTCGCTGAATTGATGAGTTTACGTCAGGAACGTCTTTTTAAATACAGGTGAAGAGTCAAAATCATGTTTCATTGCTTCATCCGTCCGGGATGAGTTTGAAGTGCACGCTCCACGTTCTTTTGTTCTTCGATCTTAGCCACGTACCACCATTTGATGATTAGCTCCGCACGGTAACAAATTTCAGGATAACGGCTCTGCAGTTTCCTTAACTCCAGCAGATCTTCCCTGCTAGCCTCCTCGGTCAATTTCTTTGCGAGCAATGTCCAGAGCCGATCCAGGTTAATTTCAGACATAAATCGTAAAATTTTTTTCATTCTCAGAATATTGTAAGATGACCAGGGTTCAAAACGGTGCTCAATATTGTTCTTTAAAAAATATGCCAGCTCTGCGGCAGATTGATTTTCATAAACTTGGCTTATCCCGATTTACGACTTTGTTCGGATTTGATACAATTATCGTTCGTTAATGAAATGACTTGTATCGTCCTAAAATAGCTATGACTCGTCCGGAAAAAACTATACAGGTGAATAAATAAATCCTGAGAAAGCTATACATGTTTGATTGTTAAGGATAGTTTTTACTTTGTTGGCCATAAAGAAGAGGCGGTGACTTGCTCTGTAGTGGGGGCCGCCCCTCTCTTCCTTACTAAGTGATATTTGTTTTTTATACATTTTTTTTTGGATAATTTTTCCATTTTTTTACTTGTCCTTCTTTATAATGGGCAATAGATTAAATTTTCTTTCCAAGGTAAAGGATGGACGCGGAACGGATAGTTTTAGTGGAGGATCTTTTATTCTCTTCAATTAGAATTATTCAAATAGGGGGAGGCTCGTCATTCCATTCTTAAAGTGTCTTCAGCTAATGACAGCGCAAACATTTGACATATTTCAAGTAATTGCCGGCCCAGGCCGCAGGCAAATGATGCGGCTGCTTTCATAAGACAGTATGATGATAAACGCTCTGGCTGAAAATTTCGGTATGAGCCGGCCGGCTGTTTCAAAACATATAAAAATTATGTACAAGGCAGGCTTCATTTCTATTACAGACATTGGCAGGGAACGTTACTGCGCTTTGAAGCAAGACGGCTTTAAAGAGCTGCAGGAATTCATCAATTACTTTGATAAATTCTGGACATCCCGATTGAAAAAATTGGAAACTATTTTAAATAACAAATCCAAATCAAAATGAACTAGGCGATTATGTTGGGTAAAATCAAACTAGAAGCAAATGAGTTGAGATTTGAATTTGTCACTGATCCAATTAGTAATTCTATAAAAATAGTGACTTACAATAACCGTGGGAAAGATGCAGAATGGATAAGGACAAAGTAAAGAAGTCGGAGCTTTCGAGATAATTTTTTCATGATGGGCAGGTGACAGTGAAAGCAATATAAAATTGTGAAAACCTGTCTCTTTGGAAAAATCCGCGCAATTCATTTTGAGAAAAGTCGGAAGTGCACTTCGGATATAAATCAGTTGCAATTTTTTTAAAGCGATGCAGAATAGTCAGGTGGGCCGCAGTTTTCTAGCCAGAAGACGCTGTCAAATATGGATTTTATAGGCTTTTTTTCACTTTCAGTATAGCAATGGATTTAGGTTTAACCCACTTTGTGGCAAAATAAATGATGATGATAGCCGCAATAAAGATAAGCGTGTCAAGTAATTCCCGTTTACCCAGGCTGGTAAGTAACCAGAAAATAGCGGCGATACCAATTAAAGGAGTAATTAATCCGCCGGGGGCTCTGAAATTTTTTTCATCTCCTTCTCTTTTTTTCTTTCTCAACCTGAGAGTTGCTAAAATAACGGCGAGGTAAACAAGTAATATGATGGCGCTCGCCATAATGGCCAATTGTTGAAATCCGCCCGCGACGGAAAAAATAAATATCAGCAAACCGTACGTGATGACGGCAAGATAGGGAGTGGAGAACCTCGGATGAACCTTGCCGAGAAATTTAGGAAACAGTCCATCATTTGCTCCGGCGAACAAAGATCGCGGGGTACATAAAATATCAAGCGTTACATTTCCAAAACTAGAAAGAGCAGCGCAAAGCAACAGAATAGTTGCGCCAGCCGGTCCGACAATTTCATGAGCTACAGCCGCCAAAGGTGCATCTTTGAACAAAGCTATTTGTGTTCCCAATATACCTTGTGTGACTGTTTGCAAAAGAATATAAACGATCATTACGGTTATTCCCGCCAGGCAAATGCTAAGTGGCACAGAACGTTTTGAGTTTTTAATTTCGCCGCTTGCGCCAAGCGATGTTTCAAAACCGGCAAAGGCAAAAAATAAAATAAGCGTGGTATCAGAAAAATTTTTCAACGAGGGCAAATGTTCCCAGTGAAGGTTAGATGTTTTTACATAAACGAATCCGAAAATGATGATCCCAAGCAACGGAAGCAATTTTAAAATCGTAATTGTTTTTACCACAGCTACCCCTTGCTTTGCTCCAAATACATTTATCAATATCATAAATACAGTCAGGATAAAAAACAGAGCGCCACGCGCAAGCGAATTTGAAAAGACAGGCATTAAAACAGCCAGCGAATCGGCAATAATATTCATCAATGCCGCACTGCCAATTATGCTCCAGCCGAAAAAATATAGCCAATTGACAATGTAACCGGGAAGATTGCCAAATGCAGCTTCTACATAAGCATAGGAGCCGCCACTGGTAGTGACACGGCTTCCAATTTCTGCATAACAAAGCAAAATCGAAGCGAGGAGAATGCTGCAGAATATATATCCAAATATGCTAAAAGCGCCCAGTGCTACACTTACAATTCCGGGGAGGGCAAAAATGCCTGCGCCTATTATACCATTTATGATGGAGAGGGTAAGGCCGGGAACGCCAATAACCCGTTTTAAGCCTTCGTCAGAATTTGTAGCTTGCATGATAGTTTTGATGATCTGGTGGCTGAATCTTCAAGTTGTACTATTTATAAATGTAAGCCTAAAAGCAACTTCAGCGGCGTATAAAAAAAACGGAAAACACGCGGTTCGCCAATATTGCGAGGCAACTTTTTTCGTATTTGGCTTCGGTCCATTGAGTAATTTATGTGTTGCCGCCTCGCCATCAGTGGCGTTGCTTCGGTGGCCGACGCTTTGACT
>DASXOT010000376.1:0-2250 GCA_036494065.1 Chitinophagaceae bacterium | reverse complement strand
AAAGCAAAAAGAACTGATTGAATGTTTCCCGCATTATATTTTATCACCACCGTCACGAGTTCAGCATCTATTTGGGTTAAGGGAAAATAATGGAGTTCAGGAAGTTCATTGTTGATTCTTTGATATTGTTGCCATGCTCCAGTGCTTTTATAAAGGCTGTTCCAATAATTGCCCCATTCGCATTTTCGCATGCAGCCCTGAATGTTTGCCGGTCCTTTATTCCAAAACCAACCATGACAGGATTTTTCAGTTGCAAGTTTTTGAGTTTTTGTAAATAGGTATTTACATCGTTCATATTCTTATCCCTCCCTGTTGTTGATGATGAAGAGACAGCATATAAAAAGCCCTGGCTTAACTCATCCAGTTTTTTTACTCTTTCTTCGGAGGTTTCGGGCGTTACCAGGAAAACAAAATCCAACCCATATTTTTTTATAATCACTCCGTATTCCGTCTCGTATTCATATTGAGGCAAATCAGGGAGAATTAGTCCATCGATCCCTGCGGACGCAGCATCCGAGCAGAATCTATCAAACCCATATTGTAAAACAGAATTCATGTAACCCATGAGTAAAACCGGCAGGTTATTTCCGATTCCACCTGACTCAGGGCTTTTTCGAAAGTCTTTTAATTGTTCAAATAGTTCCTTTAACGTCATCCCATTTTGCAGGGCGACCATACTGCTATGCTGGATTACGGGTCCATCAGTAAGCGGATCACTATAGGGTATTCCTAATTCGATCATTTCTGCACCGCCTTCTCTCAATGCATTTATTACATCTAATGTATCCTTTAGTCGTGGAAATCCCGCTGTGCAGTACACGCTCAAAACATCATTTTTTTTTCGCCTGAATAATTCTTGTATCCTATTCATGTTAGTCTCGCGAACTCGTTATTATAAATGTATCGCCGTCAACAGTCAGAAAACTGTAGCGTGGATAACTGTCTATGTCCAGCGTTATTTTGAACAAGGCGGTTTGTTGGACAGATTTTGCAAACTGCACCAGCACTGTATCGCCTTGTCTTGATACTTTCATCATATCCTTTGAAAATCCTACATCCAGGCATTTTTGAAACTCATACCGTTCTCCGGCAATATTTGAAACAACTCTAAAATAGGGTTGCAGGTTCTGGCAGTTACCTGAAATCCTTTCGAATTTCAATTTGTGATTGACAAATGGCTTGCGATTACAGGCAAGCGCGATAAGTACACTGAATAGAACCAATGCTAGCTTATTCATTGTTCACTTTGAATTTGCATTTTACTCATGTATGCGCTCATATCTTTATCTCCTCTCCCACTCAGGCAAATGACGACTGTATCATCTTCCTGGAACCGATGTTTATTCAGCACAGCCAGGGCATGAGCGCTCTCCAAAGCCGGAATGATCCCTTCCAGCCTGGCTAATTCGAATGCCGCTGCGAGAGCCTCTTCGTCTGTCGCATTCAAAAACTTTGCCCGGCCACTATCGAATAAATTCGCATGCAGTGGCCCGATTCCGGGATAGTCAAGTCCGGCTGAAATGCTATGCGGCTCTACCACTTGTCCGTCTTCGGTCTGCATCACGAAACTTTTACTTCCATGTAAGACGCCTGGTGTGCCTAAAGCCGTAGTTGCCGCACTGTAGCCAGTATCGATACCAAGACCAGCAGCTTCCACGGCGATCAATTTAACGGAAAGATTATCCAGAAAGTGATAAAATGCTCCCGCTGCATTGCTTCCACCACCCACGCAGGCAATTACATAATCAGGTAATTCATTGCCCGTTTTTTCTTTCAACTGCCAACCAATCTCCTCGCTGATCACCGATTGAAAGCGAGCAACCATATCGGGATAAGGATGTGGTCCCACCACGCTTCCAATGATGTAGTGTGTGTCATTCGGATTATTGATCCAATCACGAATAGCTTCATTAGTCGCATCTTTTAGCGTCTTGCTCCCACTTACGGCAGGTATTACGGTTGCGCCCAGCATTTTCATTCTTGCTACGTTGGGTGCCTGTCGCTCCATGTCTTTCTCACCCATATATACAATACACTCAACTCCTTTTAGGGCGCAAACAGTCGCCGTCGCTACTCCATGCTGACCCGCACCTGTTTCGGCAATGATCCTTTTCTTTCCCAATCGTTGTGCGACTAATATCTGGCCGATGGTGTTGTTGATCTTGTGTGCACCTGTGTGGCAAAGATCTTCCCGTTTTAGAAAAATGTTGGTAATATATCTTTTGCTCAATCGGCCGGCAAAATACAAAG
>DASXOT010000375.1:0-3619 GCA_036494065.1 Chitinophagaceae bacterium | reverse complement strand
CGTAAGAATAGCTGGTCACAAAGCGAAAACTTGTTCCGCGAATAAAAGTTATTCTTGGCTCCGCGAGATAATCATGTACATTATAGTTGCGGTTATCGAATTGCGGATTAGCTGTTCCTAAAAAATTAAGCTCCTTTTTAGTATTGACGTCAAAAGTTACCGAATGGCTTAGATTGAACCGGATCTTGAATATCCAGTCATTCAATTTCCTGCTTTCATAACCATATTCCAACAGCGACTTTCCACCGTTTTGCAGATTGCTGACATCAAATCCCCAAGTGCCTCCGTAACGATTAAATGAAAAAGTATTTAGTAATACAGTACTAAGCGTTATCAATGCCGTATCATTGAGCGCATATTTGAATGGATTAAATTCAAAATTGTTTTGCGCGATTGATTTCTTGGATACCTGCAAAGAAGATTGCCAGTTTGTTTTTGAAATGATTTTTGCAAATCCTTTTAATTTATTACCATTCATTACAGCATGCGGATTAATCGACACGCTGTAGTTTAAAGTATTATAATCGGCCTTTACATATTCGTTAGTCGGCGTAAATACCCTTATAAATTTGGCTTGGTCGGGAAATGCTGCGAGTTCGAACTCATTTAGCTGTTGAATACCATCATTATTATAATCGATCCATGCATACTGCCCAGTACCGGCGGGTACTTCCAGGTATGCAAAACTTCTTTTTTGTTCCTGCCCCGCTCCTACCTCATACAAAACATTGCCAGTGACTAATCCCTTCCATTCATTCGCGAGATATTCAGCCCTGCCAAGAATTGTATTGTCATCTTGCTGGGTAGTAAGTGTAGGGTTTAGGACTTTCAATCTTCGATAAGTAGCATTCAAGCGGAATTGATTGTGTTGATTACTCACCAATTCTGTTTGTAAGTTGATATTATAACTACGATCGCCTTTTTCAAGGCCTTTCAAAAATGGATACTTGTCTGTTCGGGTAAAAAATGTCAACCCATATTTATTCTTCTTGTGCTGATTGCTTTGCAGGTAAACAGAATAAGTATCAAAAGAGAAACTCGCAGCATCCAGCGTATCGGTCTGTTTGTTTTTTGTTTGGTTCTGCTCCAGTGCATAACTGCCTCCCAACCGCATTCCCCAAAGATTATTAAGGACTTTGCTGACATCCAGGGTGGGGCGCAAAAAATACCCTGTTGCCAGGGCTGTTTTAAAATTAGTGATAACAAACTGGTTGTTCATCTGCCAGCCCCTGACGCTGGCCGTTTGAGCTACCATATTTTGAAAGCCATTATAATTGTCACTCCGGGTATAATTCATGAACTGATAACCGATCGAATTATTGAACCGGTTCTTCAATTCCGCGGAGGCTTTAAGAATATTTTCAGTTGCCTGGTTCAATACCAACGGCAAGCCCCAGTCCCTGGTAAACTCCACTTCTCTCAACCGTTCAAGGGGCTTGAATTTATCCTGTACATACTCATAGTCCAGCCCTGTTATCAGTTTTAGATCCTGTGCATTTTTCGTTCGCAGAGGAGAAATATTGTTTACCGTAACCTTGGCTGCATAGCCCTGGTCATCGCCATTGTTTATTTTTGAAAAAGTATTGGCATCGTAATTACTCATCGCTACTTCTGTTTTTACAGAGGTATTTTTGGTAATCGCGTAGTCGATTCCGAGGTTGACCAATTGTTGTTTTTTCGGAGTAACCAGTAATAACGCCGGCTCATAGCTTCCCTGTTTGGCACCACTTACGGGGGGAATATATTTGTAAACATTTCCATTGGCTCCATTCAGATCGGGAATGTAATTTCCTTTGCCATCACCTACGTTGACAAATGAAAGATTAAATTTCGCACTATCAGGATTTGTGGAATACTGGTAAAATGAATCTACCGTCGATCCATTGTTGACGTAGACCTTAGAATATAAAATACGATCGGCAGAAAATGTATCTATTTCGGCGTTGGGGTAAAAAGCATTTTGAACACTGTCCCCAATGCCCGCCAAAAACTGTCGTTGATTTGCATCTAATGTTTGATTGATCTGTGAGTTTTTAGCATCACTATTGTTAAAGGCACCGAGGTGAAGTTTTAGTTTTTTATTGATCTCAAAATCCTGGGACAAGTACAAATTCGCATTCAAATAATTCCTGTCTGCGTATTCAAATTCAACCTGTATACGGGTATCCTTAGTGATCATCCGTTTGGGCGTAAAAGTTACTTCGGCTGTATTATAATTGATCACATAATCCTGGTCTTCGCCACGCTGCATTAACTCGCCGTCTAAAAAAACTCTTTCGGTATTGGCAAGCACGATGAAGAAAAGTTCGTTATTGGCTCCCGTGAGTCGATACGGTCCCTGGTTTCCTTCCAGTCCTTCAAAAACATTCCTGGTAAATTTTCCTTTGGCAATCGATCCACTGACAAGTGTATTAGAATTCACCGATTTTGAAACCCGGTTATCTGTTTCAAACGAAATACCTTCAAGACGTTTGTAAAAATTGAGAAAATAACTTTGGCTTTGCCGTATATCAATATCGCCCAAATTTAATTGCCAATTTCTTTTTTTGAATTGCAAAAATACCTGGTCGAATTCACTCAGCTGTTGCGTATTCCCATCGGGCTGTATTGGGATATTATTATCGGTGATCGCGGCATGAATTTCTATGCTATCACCCAACATTCCCTGCATTTGTAAATTGAGCGTTGAGTTAAGCACGGCATCCTGGCTATTCCCAAATGATATTTGGCGCCCAAAAGATCCCGATGTCGTCAGGCTTCCAAAATCAAACATGCCTTTCGAGGATCCATATTGGCTGTTATTCGCATAGTTCAACGGGATCACGAATGGTATTTTCGAGATACTATCATAATTCAAATGTTGAGCAACCGGATTTAGTTTAAAAGGAAATACACGATAAGTTATTTGCACACTATCCGTTGGTGGTTTTTTATTCCAGTAAAGCACGGCTTTAACGAAATCGAGGCGATAGTCGGAATCCGGAATATTTCTTACGATCAATGTTCGCGGCACAATACTGATGGTATCAAGTCGCATAGTATCCGCAACGGGAAGTTTTTTTATCCGTAGGTTGGAAGGTTGTCTTACTTCGCTGAGCAAAGGGAATTGACCGCTACTCCAGAGGGATGGCAGAAACATTAAAAGCAGCAGTAATATTCGGCCCAATTGCTTCAAAAGCAGTGAGTTTAGAGTAAAATCGTAAAATCTGGGCTTTTATTGCCTTTTAAGTTATTACCAGCTGTTAATTGAGGCAAATAGGCGTGTTTGGAAGATATTTTATGTACCAAGCTGCATGGCTACTATCGGCTTTAGTTGTGTCACTCACTTGTACGTCCCACTCGCTACTGAGCAAGGTTGAAGAGCTTAGGAGTAAGCTTTGTTACCCCAGAGTTGCGAAATGAGTGGACAAGTATAGAGAAGTTTGCGACACACACGCATACGAAAATTCACTGGAAAGGGGTAAATGTAGTCTTCAACCTCTCACTCCTGTCTTCCACCTCCTCATTTATCCATTTCAAACCCCGCCCGTAAATATTCCCTTTTCAGTCTTGAAATATTGGTGATGGAAATTTCTTTCGGACAAACCGCTTCGCAGGCCTGTGTGAATGTGCAGCTCCC
>DASXOT010000374.1:0-5894 GCA_036494065.1 Chitinophagaceae bacterium | reverse complement strand
AAAGGTAACGCGACTATTGCCAGTCCCTGTAATGGAATTCAGCCAGATGGTGGAAAATGACATGAGAAACATGGCCACAGTAAGAACGCGGACCACCGGAACACCATGTAAAATAAAATTTTGATCCTGCCCAAATACTGATAAAAGTGTCCGGGGAAAAATATTAATCAAAATGCACGCAATAAATGCCGCGCTCGTACTAATGCTCATCACTTTTAGAATAACCGGTTGCACTTTTTCATGTTTCCCCTGCCCGATAATATTACTTACCATCGCGGCAGTAGTAGCCGCGAAGGACCATGTGATGCAACCAATCAAGCTAAAAATGTTTCGCATCACGTTTGAAATCGCCAGCGCTTCCTGCCCATGATGTTCAACAAGCACATAGAAGAATTCCCAACTCATAAGGCTCACGGCCAGTTGAAAGATAAGTGGCGTGGAAATAGAAAGGATTTGTTTTGCGACCAGTGCATTCCATTTGAAATTATTGAAGAGAGCAAATCTTTTACTGATGCCTTTGCGCCAGATCACAGCAAAGATTACAAACATGCCAGTGAACTCAGCTATAATGGATGCGACGGCTGCACCATTTAATCCCCATTCTGGAAAATGGAAATGTCCAAAGATGAAACAATAGTCAAAAAAAATATTTGCAACTGCTTCCGCAAAGGTTCCGAAGACCAGGTACCGGCTTTGGTTTGTGCCCACTAACAAAGCATTGCGCATTTGATAGATGTACAGAAAGAACAGGCCCCAGATGCGAATTTTCAGGAATTTGACAGCCATTACAGCAGTGGCTGGCTGGAGCACCCGGTTTAAAACTATGGGCGCGATGAACCATGTCAATACAATTCCAATTGCGGCAATAGCAATGGCAATAAAGACTCCCTGGGAAAAAATTTTGCCGATCTCTTCGGGACGATTTTCCCCGGCACGCCGCGAAATCAGGGCCTGCAAACCATTATTGAGGCCGAATCCTATCATGGCAAAAATGAGATAGTACACACCGGTGATACCCGCAACAGCCAGCGATTGCTGGCTATAATGGCCCAGGAAAATGTTTGTTGTAATAAAATTGAATTGAGGGATCAGCATGGCAAAGCTGATAGGCAAAGCAAGTTTGATGATCTGCTTGTATGATGTTTCTACCTGTAAATTATTTCCTGCCATAAAAATGGGCTGCAAGATAGTGTATCAGGATGCAAGGGACAACCTGGTATGAGTGCGATGACAAAATCTTAACCCTTAAACCCTATACCTTGTACCTTATTCTTAAATTGCAGGCGTATGAAACGGATTTATGAAATAGGGAATAGCGATGAGCTGGATCCTGCGCAGGCGGTTTTGTTGATCGAGACTGGCGAAACGCATTGCTGTTTTGCTATTGTTGACTATGCAAATTTTATGATAGTGCAATCGGGCTTTTATACCGCTGAAAAAAATGATAATAACGATATTCTTAAAATGATCATCGATGAACATGAAGAACTACAACATTCATTTCGCCAGACGATTGTAGGCTACTACACCCCGGAAAATATTACAGTGCCTTCCAAATATTATCGCTACGAAGAAACACAGAACATGGTGAAATCAATATTTGACAAAGGACAGAACATAGTGGTAAGCGAATCTGTTCCGGAATGGCAGCTTTATAATGTCTATAATGTTCCTGCCGCAGCACATGGTTTGCTGAGTCGCAGATTTGCTACCGGAAATTTTTGGCATAGCTATTCGATCATTTTAAAAAACCGGTTTGAGCAGAAGGAAGAAGGTAATGTCCTGGTCGATTTCAAGACCGATAGTTTTATCATGATTGCCATCAAAAATCATGCATTAGAGCTGGCGCAAATATTTCCATATACCCAGGCTACTGACGTCCTCTATTGGTTGCTTAAAACCTGTAAAGAGCTTTCTATTTTGCAATCGGAAGTCAAATTGACGGTATCGGGCCTGGTAGATAAACAATCCGCTGTGTTCAAGGAGTTGTATCAATATTTTTCCGATATCGAATTTGCTACTATTGAAAATGCGATCCAGTTGAGTGGGGATTTTGAAAGTTTTCCCGTCCACTATTTTTCATCTTTTTATAAGTTGGCAACATGCGTATCATAAGCGGTGAATTGGGAGGCCGAAAGATCAATCCACCAAATAAGATGCCTTATACAAGACCAACTACGGATGTGGCAAAGGAGGGGCTATTCAATATTCTTGAAAACAATTTGGAGATTGCCGGGCTGAAAACACTTGATCTTTTCGGCGGCACGGGAAGCATTAGCTATGAGTTGGCATCACGGGGCGCTACCGGGCAAATCATTGTTGAAAAAGACCCAAAAATGTATGAATTCATTCAAGCGACAGCCACGCAACTTCACTTAGATCACTTTCGGGTAATTAAAATGGATGTCTTTAGATTTATTGAGCAGTGCCACGAACAATTCGATTTTATTTTTGCAGGCCCACCTTACGCATTATCAAATATTGACGACCTCCCGCGATTGATCACCGAAAAGAAATTACTAAAACCAATGGGATGGTTTGTGCTGGAACATACTCCACGAAATGATTATAAAAAATTTCCTTTTTACAAGACGGAAAGAAATTATGGAACTACTGTTTTTTCAATGTTCGTGAACACGGGTTTCTCAGATTAGTACGGAATTTGGGATTGATAAACGGCAGGTAAAAAAATAAAATGAACAAGAAAGAGGCCAGGGCATTTTATAAACAAAAGCGAAAGGAACTTTCGGGGGGCGAACGGGCAAAGCTGGATGATCTTCTATTGATTCAGTTCCAGCGACTTGATCTTCCTCATATCAGTCATTTGCTTTCGTATTGGCCAATTGAGGAAAATAATGAACCCAACACGCATCTTTTTAATGATTACATCGAATTCATAAACCCGGCTGTTCGGTTTTTGTATCCAAGATCTGATTTTGGAAAGAAAGAATTGAGAGCAATTGAAGTAAATACCGATACGGCATTTGAAAAAACGGCCTGGAACATTCATGAGCCAATGAATGGTGTGGTAGTAGATGTAATTGCGATTGATATGATATTTGTTCCCCTTTTGATCTTCGATAAAAAAGGGTATCGTGTAGGATACGGTCAGGGATTTTATGATAAGTATCTTCAACGATGTGAGCCAGGCTGCATAAAAATTGGTTTTTGTTATTTTGACCCTATCGATGAGATCGGGGACACCTATGAATTTGACGTACCTTTAAATATTTGTATCACGCCGAATACTATTTATGTTTTCTAACTGGTTTTTGAAATCTTTCCGGATACTTTTTTTGCCGTTTGCGATTATTTACTGGTTCGTTATCTGGCTTCGCAATTTTTTATATAATAAAAACATACTACGGTCGTCTTCTTTTGGGCTACCGATTATTTGTGTGGGTAACCTATCGGTTGGTGGCACGGGCAAATCACCCCTGGTAGAATTCCTGGTAGAATGCCTGCAAAGAAGATTTAAAGTAGCGACGCTGAGCCGTGGCTATAAGCGGAAAACGACAGGATATGCATTGGCAAATCAGGCAACAACGGCTCTTGATATCGGCGACGAACCGATGCTATTTCATTTAAAATTCCCAAATGTACCGGTAGCCGTTGGCGAAGAACGGCTGGTCGCTATTCCTCAATTGCTTCATGACCGGCCACGGACGCAGGTGATTGTTATGGACGATGCCTTGCAACATCGCGCCATTAAAGCAGGATTAAATATCTTATTGACCGACTGTAACAATTTATTTACAAGAGATTTTTATTTGCCTACGGGTGATCTTCGCGATTTGAAATCAAGTTATAAAAGAGCCGATATAATTATAGTCACCAAATGCAAGTTCGAAATGCCCGTCGATGAGGCGAATAGGTTAAAAAAGGAAATTCGACCGCTCCCACATCAAAGGCTATACTTTTCGAGCATCCAATATGGCAATCCTTATCACATCACACGCCTTACACCAACTGAAATTGATTTGAGAACAGAAGTGTTGCTGATAACCGGTATTGCCAATCCGCAGCCATTAAAAAAATTGTTGGAAGAAAAAACGCATGCGTATTACCTAATGGCGTACCGCGATCACTATATTTTCAGAATTGATGACCTGCGAGACATCAGGAAGCGGTTTGAAAGAATGGACGCGGAAAAAAAAATTATATTGACAACGGAGAAAGATGCAATACGGCTGATGAAGTTCAGCACCGAATTAGAATCTTTACCAATTTATGTAATACCGATCAGTCATCATTTTTTATTCGATGAGGAAAATGAATTTATTGACCAGGTAGTGACATTTGTCAAAGACTTTAAAAACTCGTCAAAGGAAGATCAGGTGGAAATAGCTAAACAGGCATAAGCTTGAGTAAAAAAAAACTCATGGGAAGAAAAAATTCAAAAAAGAGAAAAAAAGAAAAGACATCGGTTCATGAACAATCTGTAAAGGGAGTTTTAGACATTACCCGCTCAGGAATGGGCTTCGTTACTGTAGAAAATCTGCCCGTAGATGTCATTGTGAAGCCCGGTGATTTCAACACAGCACTACACGGTGACACTGTTCGTGTAAAAATAAAACAGGAAAAGAAGGGCAAGCGTTTACAGGGTGAGGTTTCGGAGGTTATCAGCCGGAAGCAAACTGAGTTTATAGGCAGGATAGAAATGAGTGATGGTTTTGCTTTTTTCATCGTGGAGACAGACAAGCCGATGCCAGATATCTATGTTCCCCGGCAGAATTTCAATGGTGCTAAAGACAATGAACGTGTAGTTGTGCGCTTAGTTGAGTGGGAAAAAGATGGCAAAAGACCTCTTGGGGAAGTGATATCGGTAATGGATCAGGAAGACAGTAATGATATGGCGATGAAAGAGATCTTATTGGAAAATGGGTTCCCTATTGAATTCCCTGATGACGCCCTGGAAGAAGCCGCCAGGATGCCTGACACCATATCAAACGCCGAGATAAAAAAAAGAAAGGATATTCGGGACATCCTCACTTTTACTATTGACCCAATAGATGCAAAGGACTTTGATGACGCTATTTCGTTTCGCGTGCTGAAGAATGGAAATTATGAGATCGGTGTTCATATTGCCGATGTTTCTCATTACGTAGAGGAAGCTACTGCGCTGGATAAAGTAGCTTACCAAAAGGCGACATCTGTTTATCTGCCTGATCGCGTAAATCCTATGCTGCCGGAGCATATTTCAAATGTTTTATGTTCGTTGAGGCCAAATGAAGACAGGCTCACGTTCTCGGCAATATTTCAAATATCTCCGAAAGGGCAAGTCAAGCAACACTGGCTTGGTAAAACGGTGATTCATTCCGATCATCGATTTACGTATGAAGAAGTGCAGGAAATTATTGAAGCGGAAAAGGGCATCCATTCCGAACAAATCTTAATTCTAAATCACCTTGCTCAGCGCTTCCGCAAGCAACGTTTTAAAAATGGGGCAATAAATTTTTCATCGCAAGAAGTTCGTTTTAAGCTGGATGAAAACAAAAAGCCTGTGAGCATTATCATTAAAGAAAGCAAAGAAGCGCATCAACTGGTTGAAGAATTTATGCTGGTGGCAAACAGAACAGTAGCTTCGGACCTCGCGAAGATCAAGGTTAAAAATAAACCCGTTCCATTTCCTTACCGCGTGCATGATAATCCTGATGAAGAAAAATTAATGCCCTTTATTGCTTTTGCGAAAAAGTTTGGCCATAAGTTCGACACCTCGTCGCCGGAAGCAATTGCCACATCATTTAATCAAATGCTGATGGATGTAAATGGCAAACCTGAACAGCATGTTTTAGAGCAGTTAGGAATCCGTACGATGGCCAAGGCAAAATATGATACGCAAAATATCGGGCACTATGGATTGGGATTTGAAAACTATTGTCATTTCACTTCGC
>DASXOT010000373.1:0-2756 GCA_036494065.1 Chitinophagaceae bacterium | reverse complement strand
ATGAGGTCATAGCACTGCAGGATCCTAACGATCCATCTTTTGATTTTAAATCGTTGTATGATACAGTTAAATTAAACACCTATCAACTCAGGATAAGGACAACGATAGCAAAGTATTTACCTGTTGGAAAACAGGGAACTTTCAAAACCGCAATCAATGGCGGCTTTCTCCAAAGCGGAAGTATCTTCCGCAATGAATTGTTCCAGATTGGCGGGTTTAGATTGTTGAGAGGATTTGATGAAGAAAGTCAATATTTATCCCAGTACCTGATCGGCACGATCGAATATCACTACTTAATCTCCCAAAATTCCTATTTCTACACATTAATGGATGGCGGCTGGGGCCGGAATAATAGCCAGAATGAAAACGAAAATCATACTTACTTAAGCGCAGGCATCGGGCTTGCGTTTGAAACCAAGATTGGCATATTTAACCTCGCCTGGGCTGTAGGTCAGCGAAATGATATACCTTTTAATCTTCGACAATCGAAAATACATTTTGGATTTGTAAATTATTTCTGAGAAATCATTAGTTTCTCTTTGTCAGCCACGCGGCTTGAATAATTTTGTGCCACAACTAATCCCGCTAATGAGGTTTATCCTTTTATTGATCCTTTTGACCTTAATTACAGGTTCCATCATTGCACAAAACAATGATAGCTCATTACACATTAGCGATACGTTGAATCTTCAAAACCACAAGCCGCCTGATTCTGCTAATAAGTCGGTAACTCCTGGTTTTCGGGATTCCAGCAGGGGAAAGGAGGACTCGTTGCAACGAGGCTTCTTAGTTAAGGCATCTGCACCAGACACGGACTGGTTATGGATATCCAATCAATCTCCAGCGCGAAATTTTATTCGGTTCGCATTTGACCACAATAAATTGTTCGGTCTTTCTTCACCAGCTATCGCCGTTACTTCGAACAGAAAACAATTCACAGGAAAGGAGATTTTGTTTTATACACTAATTGCTATTCTTCTTTTTTTTGCTTTCATTCGGTATAGTTTTCCGAAATATTTCATCGATCTCTTTCGTGTTGCATTCAGAACTACACTAAAACAGCGACAAATTGGAGAGCAATTGATCCAAACTCCCATTCCATCTCTCTTATTGAATTTCTTTTTTTTGATTAGCTCGGGACTATATATAGACTTTCTTTTGCAACATTTTTATATAACAAATGGCTACAATTTTTGGCTTTTATATTTTTATTGTTGCCTCGGTTTGTGTGTCATTTATATTTTAAAATTTTTAAGTTTGAAATTTTCCGGCTGGCTTTTTAATATTTCTTCCACAACCGACGGTTATATTTTCATCGTCTTTATGATCAATAAGATTATTGGCATTTACCTATTACCGTTTTTAGTATTACTTGCTTTTTCGGACAATGGCGTTTACCAGGTAGCCATTACTCTTTCCTATGTAGGTGTGTTTGCGTTGCTCGCGTACCGTTTTGTTTTGTCTTATGGACTCATTCAGAATCAAATGCGGCTAAACCCTTTTCATTTCTTCTTATACTTATGCGCCTTCGAAATCGTTCCGCTTTTGTTGATTTATAAAGCTTTATTGCTATGGTTTTAAAATAGATTTCTTATCTTTGCAAAACTTTTGAAGACGAACCACATGTTAAAAAATGGGGATAAGGCCGATACGGTCAAAATTGTGAAAAAGATTCTTATTACACAACCGAAGCCCGAAAGTGATAAATCTCCGTATTTCGATTTATCAAGAAGATACGATGTAGTGTTGGAGTTCCAGTCTTTTATTCGTCTTGAACCGATCCCAGCAAGAGAGTTTCGCAAACAAAAAATAGAGATTCAGAATTATACGGGCGTCATTTTTACCAGCCGTAATGCCATTGATCATTTCTTTCGCATGTGTGAGGAAATGAAGGTAAATGTTTCGCAGGACACAAAATATTTCTGCATTACAGAAGCTGTTGCTCTCTATCTCCAAAAATTCATTCTTTACCGAAAGCGCAAAGTTTTTTACGGCGCGGATGGTACTAATAAAAGCCTGTTTGATGTGATCAATAAACATAAGGGCAACGAGAAATTCCTTTATGTATGTTCAGAAAATCAACAGGATAACGAGATCGTAAACTGGCTCAAAACTAATGGATGCGAGTTCTCCCTTGCATTCATGTATCGGTCTCAAAGCAATGATGTAAAAGATCTGCTTTTGAAAAATGAGTACGATGTAATTTGTTTCTTTACCCCCAGTGGCGTAAAGAGCCTGTTTGACAATTTGCCTAAGTTTAAACAAAACGGTACGATCATCGGTGCATTTGGCGCCAATACTTTCAGGGCAATTGAAGATGCAGGCCTAAAGCTTGAAATAAAAGCGCCTCAGCCTGAAGCACCCTCCATGGTTTCCGCTCTCGAACGTTTTCTCGCCTATACTAAAAAGAAATAAGTGGATAGATGATAGTTGAAATAAAAACTAAAAGATAAAAGTTCACAGTTCACCATTGCAAATTCACAATTAACCGGTAATCCAGCTTCCCCACTGCTAGCTGATACATTCTTCCGAAATTCGTTTCAGATATAACTGACATGCCCAATCGACTGATCAATGAAACGAGTCCATATTTACTTCAGCACGCACATAATCCAGTAGATTGGTATCCCTGGGGTGAAGAAGCACTGGAAAAAGCAAAAAAGGAAAATAAGCCTATTCTTGTAAGCATTGGCTATTCCGCTTGTCACTGGTGTCATGTAATGGAAAGAGAGAGCTTTGAACGTAAGGAAACAGCG
>DASXOT010000372.1:0-2390 GCA_036494065.1 Chitinophagaceae bacterium | reverse complement strand
CTGCATTATCCTTGCCTCCGAAACAAAGCCGCTTTGCAGTGTCAGCTTCGCAGAAGTAATTCACTCATCAGATGTGCCAGCCGGAGTTGTCAATATATTAACCGGCAAACCTGCTGAATTATCTTCTCAATTCGCTTCTCATATGGATGTAAACGCTGTTATTTACTGTGGTAGTGATGAAATGATGCAAAAAGAAATTCAACAAAAAGCGGCGGGAAATGTAAAAAGAGTAGTGGTTCGCAGAGGTGCGAACTGGATGGATAGCAAAGCCCAATCACCTTACCATATTTTGGATACACAGGAAATAAAAACCACCTGGCACCCGATTGAAAATATTGGCAGTGGTGGCGGGGGTTATTAGTCGGGAGCCAGCAACAGTCCGGAGCCGCGGACCGCGATCGACGGTCCATGGTCGACAGTCCACAGACAATGTTTCCTGCCTAATGACTAATGACCCACTGAACTTTCATAATTCACCATTCACAACCAAAATGACCAATGATTACTGACCCACTGACTTTTCGCTGATCACGTGCTTTAACAAGCTTTTGAGATTGGCCTTATATGGAAACAGATTCCCCCTGCGTTAAATAAAATTGGTCAGATTTTTGACTATTCAAAATGCAATTTTGAAAAATTATGAGACCCATCTTAGTTATCCTCGCCTGTTTTTTCTCCATTTCATTATTTTCCCAGCAAACAGACACAGATTCTTCGTCCGTCGTGATTCATAAAGATCCGCGCATTGACTTGTTGATCAAAAAACAAGCGGAAATCAATGACATAACGACCCGTGATTCAAGAAAGGTAGGAAAAGGCTTTCGACTGCTGATCGTCAATACAAATAAAAGAGATGAAGCTATTAACGCAAAGGCAAAACTTTATCAATACTTCCCCGAATTAAAATCTTACCTGCTCTACCAATCTCCTTATTATAAATTGAAGGCCGGAAATTTTAAAGAAAGAAAAGACGCAGAAGCTTACCAGAAAAAACTCACCGCATTCTTTCCAAACGGCGTTTTTGTAATGAACGATCTTATTGAAGTAAAGCCCGATGAATAGCCAGTGGCCATTGGTCATTTTAGTTGTGAATGGTGAATGGTCAGTGATTATTTGTCATCAGCAAGACACCGTTGACTGCGAACTGTTGTGGATTGACGACTCCCGACTCCGGACTTCTACCGGGATTTGCTATTTTTGAAAAATGCTTATTGACAGGATAAAAGCGCTGGCTTCCACTTATGCCCCCAAATTCATTGCAATCCGACATCATCTCCATGCAAATCCCGAGCTGAGTTACCAGGAATTCGAAACCTCCGAATTTGTTCAGCAAAAACTTAAAGAATTCAATATTCCCTTCGAAATAAAGGCAACCACTGGTATTGTTGGAATAATAAATGGAAAAAATCCAGGTAAGAGAATAATAGCACTCCGGGCGGATATGGATGCCTTGCCCATCAGGGAAGAAAATGACATTGAATATAAATCGAAACGGGATGGTATCATGCATGCCTGTGGTCATGATGTGCATACCTCGTGCCTGCTGGGTGCCGCAAAGATTTTGAATGAATTAAAATCCGAATGGTCGGGAACTATCAAGCTCATTTTTCAACCGGGTGAAGAAAAAAATCCCGGCGGCGCGAGCCTTATGATTAAAGAAGGTGTGCTGGATAACCCAAAACCACAGGCCATTTTTGGTTTGCATGTAAATCCTCAACTGGAAGTAGGTAAACTTAGTTTTCGGGGCGGCCAGGTAATGGCGAGCGCCGATGAATTATACTTTACCATCAAGGGCAAGGGTGGTCATGCTGCTTCTCCGCATACCAGTGTGGACCCGATATTGATCGCTTCACATCTGATCATAAGCCTGCAGCAGATAATCAGCAGGAATCGAAATCCATTTGATCCTTCAGTTCTTTCCGTTACTGCAATCAATGGGGGAACTACTACTAATGTCATTCCGGATGAAGTGAAACTGATGGGTACTTTCAGGGCTATGAATGAAGAATGGAGAAATAAAGCACATGCATTGATTGAACGAGCGACAAAGGAGCTGGTCCATTCCATGGGTGGAGAAGTAGATCTTCATATTGACAAAGGGTATCCTGTCGTTTACAATAATGAATCACTAAATGAAGCGGCAAAATTGCTCGCAGAACAATTGATGGGTAAAGAAAATGTCGAAGAGACTGAAATACGAATGGGAGCCGAAGATTTTGGTTATTACTCACATCTCATACCCGGATGTTTTTATCGCCTCGGTACTGGCAATAAAGCAAAGAAGATCACAGCCGGTGTACACACTCCACATTTTAATATTGACGAGAATGCCATTGAAATTGGCATCGCCATGATGGCATGGATAGGAAGTAGCATCGAAATGAAATGAA
>DASXOT010000371.1:0-5729 GCA_036494065.1 Chitinophagaceae bacterium | reverse complement strand
AATTATTGAGGCTATTTGCGAATTTGTGCTTTGAAAAGATAGAGAGAGGCTGGCAACACGGATCTAACCCATCGTAGTCAAGTTACAAAAGACAATTGCAAGGGAATGTTAAATGTACCACCGCCCTTTTAATAGGCAGATTAAAACTGTTCGCTGTCCATAACAAAAAAATCAGCTGGGTGATCCTGTTTCCAACCGCTGAAAAGTTGTATTTGAGCCCTGTGGTGGGTGGAGTGATAGTTTAATTGCAACGCAACATCCTTGGGTGTATCTCTGTGCATTTCCGTGCTTCCGTGGCAATTTTCATCACGGAGTCACAGAGTACACGGAGGATCACTGAGTTTATCTCTGTCTAAAGCTTTCTTAGCGTCTTTATTGTTTCGTTATTTTAATTGCCTTTGTCTGCACAGGAAAGCAACTTCTTTATCAAAACAATTTGGCCAAGATGATAATGGCAATGTTCAGTAACTCCATGGATGTTCCTGTAATAGGTTCCATACTTTTCGTCGCCGAAAGTTTCCCAGAGTTTATTTTCCGGCAATTTTTCCACCAGGACAATAAAGTTGTCTGCATCAGACCAGAATTTAGTCAATAAATTTTCCCAGTCCGTTTGCGATCGAACGGGAGGTGCATCAAAACTAAATTTGTCGCTGGCGTCAAGAGGCTGCTCTTGTAAAACATTTATCACCGCTCTCACATAGTAGTTCATGTGAAAGACGAGTGCCGCGATCGAATTAAGGGAATATAGTTTTGTTGTGGCTTGCTCCCAGGTAATATCAGCAAGGCTTTCCTTTAGATTTACTCCTGTCCAATTGCCACCATAATGAACATTTCTAAAGAGTTTGGCCATTTGAATTGCCAGATTCATATATCGGAATTTAGAGTCAGTCCTTGAATTTTTTTAACGGGAATTTATTTCAATGGTGTGAGAAAGATCTTTAAACGCCTGGACATTTCTCCGCAAGCTGTCTTTGGCGACACCTTCAAAAACTATCGCATGGTTTTCCCGGGCAGTCACGCATAAGTAAAGGGCACAATCCTTCCCCTGCATTTGACCCTCTATTTCCATTTCATAAGCATCATAACCATTTACCTTGTCAGTTGAAATGGACTTGGTTTCCAAATCCGTCAAACCATATTGCTGTCCTTTCGCCATCATGGCGTCTGCAATATCTTTTGTGGTCATTGTACCGTCGAATGGCATCTGCGTCACGACTATTATCGGACTTTTTGTGTCCTCGTGATCAATACCTCCAACCGAATAGAGGTATAAATTGGAATTATATTGATAAAATTTAAATTTAGAATTAGTTGTATTTAATGAAAAATGTGCAGTCTCAAAGGGGTCGATCTTTTTTTGTTTGTCATAATAAATACTATTCAAGCAGGTGATGACTTGTTTCTCTGTGACCGTGTTGTTTGCCGGGTAAGTCGCCATTATCATCGTGGAGAATGTAGTGTCACCGAATACAAAGGAAATCGACCTGGTTTGGTTTTCGCCTTCGATAAGAGCATACTTTGCAGGATATCCATTGACCTTCACTTCCCGGTAATCGAAAACCTTTACGCCGCGATTTTCAAATTCCGCTCTGCCAAATGTTCGGGCATTTGTATAAAAATTATCCCCTACGAGGTCAAAAATATTAATCACTGAACTGTCAGCCTGAAGGCCGATGAAAGTACTGGAAATTTTGAATTGGGGTGGCGGTACGAGATAAAGCCGGGTGCCGGGAATGCCTATGTGTTTATTGGTTTTCGTATTTTTTATATCACCAGCGATTTTATCGTTTTGCACTTGTTTGCACGATACGAGAAAACATAGTAAAACCAGGAGAAGAAACTTTTGCATAAGATTAAGACATGATTGAATTAAGGGTCGCCATGTGTTTTGTACTCTCACCAGACATCTTTCTATCTCCTTGCAGGCTTTGGTTTTAAAGAATTGACATACTCAAAGCTCATATCAAAATAAGGTTTTAATTCAGCAGTCTTCTTCAATAACGAATCAGGAACTACTACATATTCTTTTCGAACGATACCGTAGGCTTCGACCAGCTTGCTTTTATACTTTTTAAGGAACGATTCTATTTTATCAGGTGGCAAACGAAGCCCTAATGTCCCATCCGGGTTGAAGTTAGAAAACATATGGCCGTTGTGTGAGATATAGGGAACCGTAGCACCCTTTAGTTCAATTTTAGAATTTGTCGCCACGAGTTTTTCATATAGCTTAAATTTTTCCGGTGGTAATGAGTGGGTTTTCTTTGTGGCCATTTGCATTTGAATTTAATTATTTTTCAATAACACCAGTTGACGGCGTACAATGATAAACGTGATCGTAGTTAAAGTAGTCAGGGTTCGAATGAGTGTCGGAAATGCGAAAATCGGAACTTCCAATAATCTTGAATCCATGCTTCGTGTAAAAATTAATTGCTTTTGGATTTGGTTTCCAGACAAACAGCCATATTCCCGATTGATGCTGACTTTTGGATAAATTGTGTGCAGGGCATCGCAAAATTTAAGCCTTTGCGATATCACCTTGAACTGTGTCCCAAATCATCGTGTGAAGTGAATAGTCAAACCATTCTTTAAACATTTTGAATGTGCGGTTGGTCACCCAAAGTTTCTCATCGACGTACCAGTTATTGAGCTGATCAGAGAATATCAGGTCAAAATTTCGCTTTAACCAACTTTCCATTTCAGACTCTGTCTCAAAGTCCCGCAGGAGGTAGACATCCGAATTTGCATCCATGGCGGAGGTGTCATTGGGATCGATGCTTTTTAGCCAGTCATAAAAAGGATTTTTTGGGTTTATTACAATTGCTGTCCTTTTAACATTGTCAAAAAAAACAGGAATCGCATTCATATATCTTCGTGATTTTGAGTATTCCGTTTGCCTTGCACACAACGTTCACCCATTTATTCACGCATGGAATTAGAGTTTCCGTTTGCTGGAACCGTTGCCAAATTTATAATTAAAAGTTCATGTTTAGTACATAAAAAAAAACTGTGTTTCCAATTTCAATAAAGGAAATGATTTGAATATCATCAACAAGTTAGTGACAGGGTCGAAATGGGAATTAGCAATTTGGTTGCTTTGAGCGACCTGGTCCCTGGCCGCAGCCGATAACATAATCCTCTTTATAATATCTTAGCGGCCACAAATACGTAAGCTTTTATGCAGATCATAGAATGTGTTCCGAATTTCAGCGAAGGAAATAATTTGGACATTATCAGGCAAATAACCGACGAGATTGAATCCGCGGAAGGAGTTCGTTTGTTAAACGTAGATTCGGGCAAGGCGACTAATCGTACGGTGGTAACGTTTGTAGGGACACCAGAAGTTGTTGTGGAAGCTGCTTTCAGAGCGATTAAAAAAGCGGGGGAACTCATCGATATGAGTAAGCATAGAGGCGAACACCCTCGAATGGGAGCGACAGATGTTTGTCCCCTGATCCCCATTTCCAATATTTCAATGGAGGAAACAGCAGTTTGGGCGCAGCAGCTGGCGAAGCGTGTAGGCGAGGAGCTATTGCTACCCGTTTATTTGTATGAATCGGCTCAGTCCAATAAAGAACGTAGCAATTTATCCATGATCAGGACAGGGGAGTATGAAGGCTTTTTTAAAAAAATCAAAATGCCGGAATGGAAACCCGATTTTGGGCCTGCGGAATTTGACGCAAAGCGGGGTGCAACGGTGATTGGCGCACGAGATTTTTTGGTTGCGTATAATGTAAACTTAAATACTACATCCACACGTCGTGCCAATGCAATAGCGTTTGATATTCGTGAGGCGGGAAGAAAAATTAAAAATGAGAAAGGGGAGGAGGTGGTTGTGCCGGGTTCCCTAAAATTTGTGAAAGCGATCGGCTGGTTTATTAAGGAGTATGGTATTGCACAGATATCGATCAACCTCACTAATATCAATGTAACGCCGGTGCATATCGCGTTTGATGAAGTGTGTAAAAAAGCCGAGGCTCGTGGCATGCGCGTCACCGGAAGCGAACTGGTTGGTTTGATCCCACTAAAGGCTATGTTGGATGCAGGTAAATATTTTTTGAGAAAACAAAAACGTTCGGTGGGAGTTTCTGAAAAAGAATTGATCCGGATTGCTGTGAAATCAATGGGGCTTGATGAATTAAGTTCTTTTAAACCAGAAGAAAAAATTATTGAATATATGCTGACTGGAAAATCAACTAGATTAATAGCAATGAACCTTTCAGATTTTGCGGATGAGACAGCGAGCGAGTCGCCTGCACCGGGAGGTGGATCGATAGCGGCTTATGTGGGCGCCCTCGGAATATCATTAGGAACTATGGTGGCTAATCTTTCTTCTCACAAGAAAGGATGGGATGAGCGATGGGAAGAATTCAGTGATTGGGCGGATAGGGGTCAACGCTACAAAAGCGAATTGCTAAGGCTGGTGGATGCAGATACAAATGCATTTAACCAGATCATGAATGCGTTTGCCTTACCTAAATCAACAGAAGAGGAGAAATTGACCAGGAAAAAAGCAATACAAGAAGCTACGAGAATAGCAATTGAAATCCCATTTGCCGTGATGCAAAATGCTTATGCAAGCATGGAAATAATCAAGGCAATGGCCGAGTCGGGAAATCCGAACTCTGTCTCTGATGCGGGTGTAGGAGCGCTTTGCGCAAGAGCGGCGGTGATGGGAGCGTTTATGAATGTGCGCATCAATGCTGCTGGCTATGATGATAAAAGTTTTGTAGCCGAAATCATTGCAACGGGAAATGAAATCGAACAAAAAACCATGGGAATTGAAAAGGAAATACTTGCGATAGTTAATGAAAAAATTAATAAGCTATAAGCCGTGGGTTGCCGGCTACTGTATGCTATAAGCTAATTTGATTCGGGCTTGATATTTACAAGATCACGCATTGACTATCACATCTCATTTAACATTTTATAAATTATCGACGAACGGGTTATTTTCTTCTATGATATAGTTTCTCTCTATTGAAAATTTTGCAACTATAATTCCAACACTTGATTTAACATTCCGCGGAGATAAATTTCCTATTGATGAAAATTTATTTAAACCCGCTATTACGGTATGATGGAAAGAGGATGCCTTCCAATACCATGACCGCCACATTTCTACCCGTTGAGACTTTTTTATATCGTTTTTGATTGGCCTGGTATGGGTCACGGTTTTTTTATTCCTCTATTTTCCTGGACTTTTGAATATCTATATTTTGAGCCGGAAACAGGCACCTATGAACATTGCCGCGATTTTGTAGTTAATGTTGATGAGGTTTTTCAAATGTATTTACGATCGCTCAAGTTCAAGTATCTTTTCAAACACTTTTTCATATTCAATATTCGCCGCATTCAAATCACCCGACACCCTTTTATAATCGTTTTCGGTTTGCAGAAATTTGTTTTTATCAGAGTATGTGGCAGGATTAGCAAGTGCCGCCTCGAGTTGTTGTTTGCTTTCATTCAGTTTTACAAGCTTTTCTTCCAGTTGCTGGAAAATTTTTTGTTGTTTCTGCAACTCCTTTTTGACCAACGATTTTTGGGACTGATTATCAGTTCGCGCCGGTTGAGCAATTGGTTTATTGGATTGATCTGCAGATTTTGGAACATCTTCTAAATGATCCTTGCCTTTGGTTCCTTGATCCTTGCGCTTCATTCCCTGCTCCGTATCTTTTACGTCACGATTCATTCGTTCCTTCCATTGTACATATTCCTCATAGCCACCTTTG
>DASXOT010000370.1:0-1603 GCA_036494065.1 Chitinophagaceae bacterium | reverse complement strand
TTAATAACTCCCGAAATTCTTTTTGAAATTCGTCTTCATAAATAATTTCAAGATACTTCGATCTTAATTCTTCTACATTCCTGTGAAGCATTTCAGGAATATACGCGCCTCCAAATTTTCCGTAGTATCCATTTTCATTGGGAGAAGTATATGTGGTCGTGTTTGTCATATCTTTTATTACTTCAATTTTCATTACTAATCGCCATCAATTCCTCAACACTTGTTCAAACATTTTCACAAGGTCCATATCTTTTACACCGGGCCTTATCTCAAACCTGCTGTTGATATCCACTGCAAAAAAATCAGGATGCTCGAAAGTCTTTACTTTTATCACATCCGGCAAACCAATCCCGCCAGCCAGGAAAAAAGGTTTTTCAATTCGGCTACGCCGAAGCAATTCCCAGTCAAATTGTATACCCGTACCGCCAAGGCTCTCTTTCCGGCCTCCTGTGTCGAATAAATAGTAGTCACAAGCATCATCATAGCCACCAATTAAACCTTCAATGCTTTTGGTTGCTGGTGTAATACGAAATGTTTTTATCACTTCCGTTTCTTCGGATAGCCGTCGGCAAAATGCGGGAGTTTCGTCTCCATGCAATTGGACAATATCCAATGAATAGTCCTGAACTGTTTTCATAATGCTATCCAGGCTTTCATTTACAAATACACCTACCTTCTTTAGCTCAAAATCAGCATGGCGAATGTCTTCAGTCGAAACCTTGTTTACTACATACCTGGGCGAGTCCCTGTAAAAATTCAGCCCTACAAAATCAATTTTGATCCCATCCAAATATTCCATTTGCTTTAGCTCTGTGATCCCGCAAACTTTAATATTCATAATAGTCCTGTTAATCTCTCGTCAATTGTCCGTCGGTGCCGGCAAAACATTTTTACTTCTCAAAATTTTTTCAAGCCCTCAACAAATCTTTTTACCTTTTGGACATCTTTTACTCCTGCACTTGTCTCAAACCTGCTGTTAATATCGACGGCGAACATTTTGCTGGCAAATGGCTCCCGGGCAAAAACTCTTAACTTTTCTTCATCACTGGGCTCGATGCCGCCGCTTAAAAAAAACAATTTATCGATAGCCGAATTTTTCAAGACGTTCCAGTCAAATTTCTTTCCCGTTCCTCCATATCCTGCGCCGAGCGTGTCAAACATATACATATCGCATGCTTCCTGATAAGACCTGGCCATCCAGTCAATTGGATCATTGTCGCACAGTCTGAATGCTTTAATGACCGTGATATAATTCGCGACCCGTTCACAATATCGCGGAATTTCGTCTCCATGCAACTGTACCATATCCAACCGATAATTTTCGACCGTCTGCATCAGTTCCTCATAGGGCATGTTGACAAACACACCAACTTTCGCAACCTTTCCTTTAAATTTCCGCAGGTAATCCGCCGGTATTTTATTGACCATATAACGCGACGATTTTGGATAAAAAATAAACCCTGCTAAATCGACTCCCATCTCATTAAATGCCTCGAGCTGCGAAGCCATTGTCACACCGCAAACTTTGATGCGAATTGCCATTGTATTTTATTCTTTTTTGCCGCAGATGGTCAACCACCTGCTGCTTAAAAACCTTCTGCAT
>DASXOT010000369.1:0-6752 GCA_036494065.1 Chitinophagaceae bacterium | reverse complement strand
TGCTGAGATAAGATAAGTTGCTGATATTCTCCTGTTGCACTCTTTCCACTTCACGCAGCCGGCTAAGGTGATAAAAAGCTTCCGGATTCATTTGTTTACTCAATACGCCCTTGTCATAAATATTTTCCTGTGATGAAACTTTCAAATTTCCATTCAAATCATATACGTTTACGTCCACATTATGAATGTTCGCTACTTCGTTTACTAATTTCTTTAACTCACCATCCGAGCCTTTATCGTATATTTTTGTAACATCATCAAATATGCTGTGATCGGCAATTCTTTTCTTCATTTCATTCACCATTACATTCATCGTACGGCTTAACTTGTCCGCATTGTTCCTGTTATAACGCGTGATAAAGAATGAAATGGTAGCCACTGCAATGATGAGAAAAGAAAGTATGCTAATAAAGATAATGGTGCTGTGAACCTGTGTTCGAATATTTACCAGGAACACATTTTTAAGCTCTCGCTTGTCGGCCCCTATTTTCAGAAGAAAAGAAATTGTTTGAATAAATGACACCAGGAAAAGGAAGGAGCAAAAAATGAAAGAAAACAGCGTAATCGCTTCAATGATCGAATCTCCTTTTCGCGCCAGCACAATCACCTTACCAATACTATCGCGGTACCATAGCTCATCATAGTCTTCATTCTTCTTTTTCTCCACCTCCTGCTTTGGTATCTGGTCATTGGTAAGGCTGGTGGCAAATGGATATTTGCTGGAAGATTCTATCAGGCTTCCATCTTTATAAATCGCATAAGAATAAATAGGCGACTCTTTGGGGTCATTGTCATTAGGCTCTTTGATCAATGTGGCCTCAAGCGCACTTGCAGTGGTTGTTTTTGGAGTGGATACGATGAAAACTGCGCCTATCAATTTACCCGAATGAGGATCAGTGACAACCCGTTTCGTGATATAAGTGATCTTATTATAAGAAGAGAGAAATGAATAAAGACCATCCACGGTTTCACTCTGCCTGCTTTGCACAGAAATGATATTGTTGAGTGCTTCGTACGAAATATCATCATCATTAAAGAGAGGTGTAAATGCGGAGTCCCTAAAAACGTATAAACGGGTATCGTATTTATTAAGATAGCCTTTATAGTTAACAGTAAGAATACTGTCGCGCAGCGCCACGCTGCTTTCTTCATCGGAAAAGCGATTAAAATTTGATGCCAGGAACCTGTTGTCAAGATCAGACAGCGCAATACTGAGTAGTCGTTCATTCGATTCATCTTCCAAACTTGCAAGGTTCTCTGCCATCATTTTCCTGGAGTTCCATTCCTTCACCCTATTTTCAGAAATGATAATAGCGGATATAGAAACCGAAAAAACAAATATCCAAAAGATAATACCCGCGATATTGATGTGAAAACGATTTATCACCAACCCCTGCTGACTGACAAGCCAGGTATAACCTACCAGCCACAATAATACCGGAATATAAAATTGCAAAGAAGGATCGGTCAGCCGAAAGGTCAGGTAAACCAAGCCGGTCACGGCAATCCCAAAATAAATTAGCGGCTTTCTTTTTTCAAACACCGGCAGGATAAACCGGAACATCAATTGGGTAAAATAATAGTAGCTCAATGACACACTCGCAAGCACAATAAATCCTACCACGCTAAACGTATCCAGGCTGAAGAAATCCGTCACGTCAAAAGATACATTTGAATTATCGACAAGACTGTTGATAATACTTGCTAGTAAAAAAGTAGAGAGCACCAGTACCAGCAACGAAATAGTTCCAATGATCCATTTCCATACATTTTTAAATCGTCTCAGCAAGTCCATCTTATTGCCCAGCTTCGACCAGGCAAATACAGTGATCCAGGAAAATAACAGCGAATTTATCAGCAGGTCGCCAAGTGACCGGTTGATCAGGTCATTTGCATAAAATGACGGGTCAAACAATTCAAATTGTCTGAATTCATACACCGATGGGAAAAAATAGATGCTCAACCTGAATAAGACAAGGATGACGATCAGTGTGGCAACTCCCAGCCACCGTCGTTTCTCGCGTCTCGCCACGAAATCTGCCAGTGAATGGGCAAATACAAAAAAGAAACACAGGGAAAGTAGCCGTAGTATCACTGTGCCTGTATCATTATATGGTATGGATGGTGTCGGTTTTCTCGAGATATAAAACAAAGTATTTCCGTCGGAGGACTTTATTGGGTAATTGGTTTTTTTATTGCTGATCTGGATTCGCTTATGAGCCGTTTTGCTATAAGCAAATTCGTCGGCAAGAAACTCACTTTCGATATAATACTTTGATTGAATGGGTATAAACGCATAGGACCAAAACTTACCATTCGCCCCATTTAATGAAAACGATTTCTTTACGATCACATAGTATCCATTATCAAGCAGCTTAAAGTACTCGCCATTCTGTAGACTATAACTGGATGAAGAAGGAATTATGTTTTGGTTATTCCAAAAAATCAATTGCTGAGCCGCATACGGTGGCTGTCCAACAATATAAATTCCATAGCCTTTATTTTTAAGAGTCTTGAATTCATCAAGACTCTCCTTGTTTTTTAATAACCGGCTAAGCAGACCCGAATCCTTGGTAAACTCGTCGAAATCGGCTTCTTTTTTTTGAATGTAGTGCGTCAATGATTTTCTCTCGTGGGCAATAACCGAGAATCGGGTGACATAGGAATTAAATTCAAATGAAAGGGCAAAAGTGGCAATAGCAAGGGCTAGCAGGCTATACCTGGAAAATAAAATATGTCGAATCTTTTCTTTCAACTATCGTGATGGTGTTTAATGGTGTTCCAGATGGCGTCCATTTCTTCGAGGGTCATTTCGTCAAGTTTCTTGCTTTGTTTAAGAGCCTCTGATTCCATTTTGGTAAACCGGCTGATAAACTTTTTATTGGTCCGTTCTAAAGCATTTTCGGGATCAATCTGCAAAAATCGTGCGTAATTGACCAGGGAAAATATAAGGTCCCCGAATTCATCTTCGACACGGTCTTTTTCGCCGTTTTTAAGAGCAATCTGCAACTCTCCTATCTCTTCTTCCACCTTTTCCCAAACCTGTTCCCTGTTTTCCCATTCGAAACCTACCTGTTTTGCCTTTTCCTGTAGTCTCATGGCTTTCACCGTTGCAGGCAAGGATACAGGGACGCCACTTAATATAGATTTCTTACCTTCCTTTAACTTCAGATTTTCCCAATTTTTTTTAACATCCTCTTCATCTTTTACCGTTACATCGCCGTAAATATGTGGATGGCGGGATATCAATTTTTCGGCAATCCCGGTTATTACCTGATCAAGCGTAAACTGCTGCTGTTCCTTCCCGATCCTCGAATAAAAAAGAATGTGCAATAACAGATCTCCTAATTCTTCCCGGACACCCTTCCAGTCATTCTCTGTGATAGCGTCCGCCAGTTCATACGTTTCCTCAATCGTCATGTGGCGCAATGTTTCAATGGTTTGTTTGCGATCCCAGGGACATTTCTCCCGAAGTTCATCCATGATCTCAACCAGTCGCATAAATTCATCTGCTGTTTTGTTTTGCATAGAATAGAATTAAATATTAAAAAAAGAAAAGAGAAGAAATAGAATAAATGATAGACCAAGTACAATTAAAAAGAAAATATCGATCAATAGGAATTTGAAAAAAGTTTTTATCAAACCTTGTTTGTAGAAATTTTTTATAGCAACGTATTCGTAGACAAATATGCCGACCGCCAATATGGTAGACAAAGTGCTCAAAGACTTCCAATGAATATTATTATTGATAGAGGATAGAGTAAATAATACCAGTAAAGCAATAAAAACAAAAATGTACAGGTGAATGCTGAATATACCGTGACTCACATAATAAAACTGTTTTCTTCTTCGGACATAAAGGAGTTTTAAGATCAGCGCCAGCAAGGGAAGAGAAAGAAAAAGCATTTGGGGCAAACTATGAAACAAAGCATGAATAAATGCATTAGCGATTTCCTGTGAATTATGATGATACTTATTATTGATGGCGATGGACTTATAGACAAACTGTCGTTCCAGCCAGCCGTCTTTTATTTTTCCGGCGGCAAGCACAGAATCGTATTCCTTCCTGGTTTTATACCTTCCCCCGTTCCCAATATGTATATTCGTGGCAAAGGCCGTGTCAACGTAGTTCTGGAACTCTTGCCGCGTCATTGGCTTTCCGTTGTTGAGAGTGGATGTGAACCTGGCGAATGACAACGAATCCATGTCGCTGATTTGAGTGAGCGTTTTTCCATTTACCGACATCTTCAAACCTTCTTCTTTGTTAAAAAAGGAAAAAAACAAAAGAAAGAAAATGGCCGATGTAAAAACGTACATGCGTATCGGGTTCAAATAACTGGCCCTTTTCCCTTTGACATATTCTTCAGAAAGGAAACCAGGGCGGAACAAGAGTATCTTTAATGTCTGGAAAAATTTCCCATCAAAATGTGTAATATCATTGAAAAAATGAGACACGAGATGCCAAACCGTTTCTTTCGGTTCGAGGTTTTCCTGACCGCAAATATGACAATAACGGCCAATAACGGTTGTTCCGCAGTTGAGGCAATTTTTGTCTTCGCGTTGAGGTCCGTGACTCACAATAAATTTTTGCTAAAAATAAGTACAAAAATACAAGGCCCTATTTGTTTTTCGTTACTGAACAATTCAACTATTTTTGATAAAAGAAATCTGTCTTAATGAAAAACATATTGTCTGCTGTTTTAATGATCGCTAATTCAATTTTTTTACACGCACAGTATTACTACCAGGATATCATTGGCACGAGAGATTTGAATCAAACGATACAACTTTATCTGGCTAATAAGGTCAGCGTCGTTGAAGGTCTTGGCTATAATGAAGATGGCACGCAAAACGGTGACTTTTCTGAAACACACAATTTCTATCCGGATCGCAACCTTTGGAAGATCGCTACAAGAAATAAGACAGACATCAGTAACGAATATTATCGCTTCAACGCCAAAGGACTTTTGACAACAGTTTCAGATACCTCGTCCTCAATTATCTCGACCACTTCTTATGAATATGATGAAAGAAATAATCCGGTCACGATAAAAAATATGGTGAATGATGCCAATGATAGCGTTTATGAAAATGAAGTACACCAATGGTTGTATAATAGCGATGGCAAACCCGTGCGAATGCTTCGGATCGTCAATAAAACCGATACGACCGATGTAAGGTTCACTGTGGATGACAAAGGAAACGTGATTGATGAACTTCCCTTCATCAACAAGATAAGCCGCGAGAAAACCTATTATTACTATGACGATAGTCATCGACTCACCGATATTGTCCGGTTCAACATAAAAGCCGATCGCTTGCTTCCCGACTACATGTTTGAGTATTCGAATACCGACCAGGTTATTCAGAAAATAACTACCATTTCCGCTGGCGGTACCGGGGTTCTCACCTGGCGATATGCCTATGATGATAAGGGATTGAAAACAACAGAAGCCAACTTCGACCGCGAAAAACAACTTATCGGCAAGATCAAATACAGTTACCATTTCGCGCAATAAATGACAGTCTACGGTCAATGGTCCACTGTGACTAACTCATGACTTCGAACTCCTGACCCTTTATTTATCCGCTCAGTCATTCTACCTTTAAAAAGATATGCCGCCCGGAAATCCGATAGTCACACATTGGAATAAAGAAATAGAGGTCTTTGATGAAAATCTCATCCTACTCCGGCAACAACTAACTGCAGACGCCATACATAATATGCGGGTGACCATAAAGAAGCTTCGCTCCTACCTGAAACTATGCGGCGCGCTAATGAAAAAAGAAAATGATAAAAATGCATTGGCAACAACAAAGGAATTATTTTCCGTACTGGGAAAACACAGGAACCTCGAAACAGGCAAACAACTTCTATTGTCCTTGTCACACAAAAACCAACAGGTTTTAGATCCGGTGCTGCTTTATCTTCAATTACTGCAAGACCAGGCTGGAAAATATTGTCGTGAAATGCTGAGCCAATATGAAAAAAAAGAACTGGATCAAGTGACCAGTCAGGTAGAAAAAGAATTGAAAAATTTAACCGACGAAGAACTCGCAAAAAATACAAGGAATTTAATTACTGATTCACGCAGGCAAATAAAGCAAGGATTAAAACATTTCCGGGATAAATTCCATGTTGTTCGCAAGGATTTAAAAAATATCTTCTATTGGGCAAAGATCTTTAAAGATCATGTCATCCTATCAAAACCAGAGGTAAAAGCGATCGATAAAATTCTCGGCTACCTGGGAAATATGCAGGATCATGAAGTAATCCTGGCCCATCTCAAAAACTTCAGAAAAACGGTCGTTTCAAAAGGAAACCGCGGGTATGATCTTATTCGGAGAATAGAAGCAAAGGCAAAAACGAGGCAGAGTTCATTTTTAGAAAAAGCAAACCAATTGACTGATCAGTTGCTGCGAAAATTATAGTAAGCCTGGGTCATGACGGGCAAATCGTTTCAATTGAATTATAGTCATCACATAGAGCGTTTTAGCCTTCGGACCCTTCGGCTGAAAACCTCCTGCTTGAGCCATCTGAAATTTTTTTAAGATCGGTTCATTTACTATTTTTGCCACCCTCCTGTAGGTCTTTTTATACTGCGGAAGTAGCTCATTTGGTAGAGCACAACCTTGCCAAGGTTGGGGTGGCCGGTTCGAGCCCGGTCTTCCGCTCGATAGTTCCATCAGCTTTGGCTGGTGGAATTTTTTTTGCCGCCCTGGTGGTGAAACTGGTAGACACGCAGGACTTA
>DASXOT010000368.1:0-3522 GCA_036494065.1 Chitinophagaceae bacterium | reverse complement strand
TTGATTTTCCATTCTATTTAGGGTCACATCAGTGGAGACCCTTGGCATGGAATTGCTATTCTGATATCCTGCATTGTTGATGTTGCTATGCTGGTTTTCGTCCAACTGCAACCAGATATAATTGAGAATGTCTGGTGAGTTATTATAGTAAGTGACTATTTCACTTCCGGTCAACTTCAGATTTTTTTCATCCAACTCGCATTTTATGTCATAGTCACAACGCTGTTGCCAGTATTTTGGTCCTGGCGCGCCACTGGCAGTGCGATATTCATTGGGAGTAGGTAAAATAGTTCCCAATTTCTCAAATTTGTTACCATGATTAGATTCGGAATTGTTTTCGATATTTTGGGCCAGTAAAGGGCCACCCGCAAGCAAAAGCAGACTGAAGGTTAAGATAGTTTTTCTCATTTGATTTATTTTATAAAGTCAGTTTTTGGTTTCCATTTGACGCCTGTTATTCCGGTTCGCTTGTGCCTCATCGCCAATCCATGTCGTTACGGGATTCGTTGCAAAGCCATCTGCAGGGCGATGCTAAAAGCAGCTGCAGAAGTAAAAATCACCCATTCCTTTCGATTTACATGTAATAACTGCACAAACAAAAAAGAAATTGAAAGAATGACGATGACAACTGCAATCTGCCCCGCTTCAAGCCCCACATTAAAGCCAAATAAACTCCATCCTATACTTTGATCTTCGGCTAAAATGTATCGCAGTTTATTGGCGAAGCCCATTCCGTGAATCAGTCCAAAGAAAAGAGCCAGGAAATAGTTAATACGGACGGACCTCGGTGTAAAGTTTTTTTGAAACAAATTTGAAAGAGCTGTCAGCACAATTGTACACGGAATCAGAAATTCTATCCATTCTGAGGGAAAATGAATGATCTTTAACACCGTCAACGCAAGTGTGAGTGAATGACCGATGGTGAACGCGGTTACAAGAACCAGGACCTGTCTCCAGTCCTTCAGCAGGTAGATGGCAGCAAGGGCGAGTATAAAAAGCTGGTGGTCCAGGGCATCCCAGCTAATAATATGTTCCCAGCCAAGGCTGAAATAAAAGCCAAAATCACTCATAGTTTTCTCATCACTGTTTGTAGACTCGCAGTAATTTTAACGTCGGCAGCAAACAAGGATTGAAAATAATCCAGAGTTTTGTAATCAAAAAAATATTTCTTTTAATGGTGGGAGTTGTTTATAAATGGTTGTTGATTTCCTGTGGCGGAATTTTTTTGGGAAATCCTCACATCGGGAAATCTCTTGATATTCCCCTGAACAGCGGTTTTCACCCTTACTACATTAGTGTCGTTGAAATCAATCACAATGCAACTGATAAAACACTTGAAATCAGCTGCAAGATATTTACTAATGATTTCGAAACGATATTGGAAAAGAATTATAAAACAAAGGTTGACCTGGTCAATCCTACCGATAAAGCGGCGGTTGACAAACTGGTAAAGGATTATATACAAAAACATTTGGCGTTTAAAGTAGATGGAAAACAGGTTAATTTTTCTTACCTGGGTTTTGAGAAGGAAGATGAGGCTACATACAGTTATTTTCAAATTGACAATGTCACCAGTTTGAAAAAATTAGATATTACGAATTCAATTCTTCACGATTTCTCGGATCAGCAAATCAATATTATTCATTGCACAGTTGGAGGGAAGAGGCAAAGTACCAAATTGGATTACCCCAAGGCAGATGCAAGCTTTCAATTTTAGAGATAACTTTTTCTGAATATAGGAGCAATCTTGCAGTAAATTCATGGACATGCGAGAAATGATTATTCTTCCAGGGTGTCCTTGATCTCATTGCTGATTGTCACCATTATTTTGTCAATCCGATGGCCATCCATGTCGATGATCTCGAAATTAAATCCCCGCCACTCGAGTTTATCACCTGTTTCAGGAATACGCTCTAATTCATGAAGTATAAAACCGGCCAGTGTATCGAACTCATGTTCACCCTCGTTTTGCCAATCCGCTTTATCGAAATAAGAGAGAAAATCATAAAAAGGTATTTGTCCGTCGACCAGGAATGAGCCATCTTCTCTTTTTATGATTCCATAATCCTGAACGTCGGGCTGAGGAATATCGCCGACTATAGCTTCTAAAATATCATTGATAGTGATCATGCCCAGGATCGTTCCATATTCATCTACAATGAAAGCGGCATGTTGCTGTGACTCCTGGAATTTTTCCAGTACCTGGTAAGCAGAATTGTTTTCCGGTACAAACAACGCCGGTTTCATCAGCTCTTTAAACAAAGTAGAATCATCGGCTATATACAGGTCTTTGATCGAGATAATTCCTTTCAATTGATCAAGGTCATCATCGCAAATTGGGTAGAATGAGTGACGTTCGCGTATGATCGTTTTCTTCATTTTTTCCTCATTGTCTTCAAGATTAAACCAAACAATGTCACTCCTGTGTGTCATCAGTGAAGTAATATTCCGGTCGCCCAAGTGAAAAACACGTTCAATGATTGCCTGCTCCGCCAGGTCAATCGTTCCCGCTTCAGTTCCTTCTGTTACCATCGCCTTGATCTCTTCTTCGGTAACGGCATCAGCCTGCGATCGCTTGATATTAAACACGGTGAAAAACAAGTTGCTCACAAAATTCATTAACCATACTATCGGATGAGTAATTTTTGCAAACACACGCATTGGTCCCGCCACGATTTTGGCAATTCTTTCCGCTTTTAATAAGCCAATTCTTTTAGGGATTAGTTCACCAAAAATGAGAGATAAAAAAGTAACAAGAATGACAATAATAGTGGTGGCAATAGTAGCGGCGTAAGGTCTTAATATCTCAATTTTTTCAACAACGGGCTGGAAATTTCTTCCAAATCTTTCTCCCGAATACACGCCCGTTAGAATGGAAATGAGTGTGATACCAATTTGGGCCGCTGACAAAAAGATTTCAGGATTATTCGAAAGATCTAAAGCCTGTCTTGCCTTCCGGTCGCCTCTCTCGGCCTGGCTCTCAAGACGGGCTTTACGGGCAGAAACCAACGCAATTTCTGACATCACAAACATTCCATTCAGCAAAACCAGGAATAAGAGAATAACTATATCCATCAAAGAGTAACAGTTGGTTGTGTATCGAAGTTAGCGAATCCAAACTTTTTATTGAAAAACATGGCCGTAGCATAGCCAATAAGAATGCCAAGACAAGCGCCTCCGGCTACATCAAGAGGATAATGTATACCTACGTAAACCTGGGCATAGCTAATCAAGAATGCCCAAATCCATCCCACCCATGCCCATTGAGGTATGTACTCACGAAGCGAAAAATAGAAAAAGGTGGCAAGGCCAAAATGATTAGCGGCATGATTGGAAACAAAGCTATAGCCTGCAGCACAATTGTCGAGTAATAATCGAACCGACGAAGCAAAAACCGGATCATTACATGGACGCGGGCGTTCAAACATGTGTTTAAACAGTCGTGTACCCACCATGTCCGTCAGCGCAACAGTACACAGGAAAAGTGTGATCCACCACCACCAGTTGCGCCTAAAATTGATG
>DASXOT010000367.1:0-5376 GCA_036494065.1 Chitinophagaceae bacterium | reverse complement strand
CACCAAAAACGACTCCAAGAAACATCCTTGGTAAGAATCCATAGAAAGAAAAATGAACCGCACTAAACAAAATGCTCACAATTAAAATAGCAAGCCATGGTTTTTTTGTCGACCGGATTAGAAAATTTTGGAGGCCACCCCGAAACAACGTTTCCTCGCAAAGGGCCGGAAGAAAGGCCATGATAAGCAACCCCGATAAATAATCTTTAAGATTTTTTAACTGCATAATGGCTTGCACCTGGTTATTGTATTGATCTTCCAGGTTTTGAAAGGAATGTTTTAGCGAACCCGAGAGAGGGATATGCTGGTTTACATAACCAAGTGAAAGTGATGTAAAAAGTGCAAGCAACATGATCGCAAACACTAGCACAACTTGCAGCCAATGAAACTTCCTGGTAAATCCTAACAGTTTATACGGTTTACGATTTAACAAGTAGGCGGTTCCAATTGTAGGTATCAGGAAGCCAAATACAGTACTAATTACCTGGACAACTTTGAACGCACTGCTGTACGCAGCGTTTCCCAGTTCGTCTTTCATCGTCAGGATACTTTTTCCTGTCATGGCTGTCCATATAGGAATGCTGATAAACGTACCGATAAATAATCCCGCTATTGCAAATAAGATAATTAAAAAAAAGCCTGCCGTATAAGAGATGCTTCTTGAATTGCTATCGTACATGGATTGATTTAAATTTGCGAGCTCAAAAATAGTCCGCAATTGATTAACAAGTATTAATCCTAATTAATATAGATGATTAATATCGGTAACATACAAATACCTGGATTTCCTTTACTACTTGCACCCATGGAAGATGTGAGCGATCCACCTTTCAGAGCGGTGTGCAAAGTGAATGGTGCAGACCTCATGTATACAGAGTTTATTTCCAGTGAAGGACTGATCCGGGATGCTATTAAAAGCAGGCAAAAGCTCGACATTTTTGACCAGGAACGGCCCGTCGGCATTCAAATCTTTGGGGGTGATGAGGAAGCGATGTCGCTGAGCGCGAGAATTGTAGAAGCGGTCAATCCGGACCTGGTGGATATAAATTTCGGGTGCCCGGTAAAGAAGGTTGTAACAAAAGGAGCGGGCGCTGCGGTGCTTAGGGATATAGACGTCATGGTTAGATTGACCCGCGCTGTGATAAGATCAACTTCGTTGCCCGTGACCGTCAAAACGAGACTTGGCTGGGATGAAAGAACGAAAAATATTGAAGAGGCAGCGGAACGCCTGCAGGACATCGGAATTAAAGCACTGGCTATACATGGAAGGACTCGGGCCCAACTCTACAAAGGAGATGCTGACTGGACGTTGATTGCAAAGGTGAAAGAGAATCCGAGAATCAACATCCCCATTTTTGGCAATGGCGATATTGATTCACCTGAAAAGGCACTTGAATATAAAAATAAATACGGTGTTGATGGGATCATGATTGGCAGGGCCGCAATAGGCTATCCCTGGATATTTAATGAGATCAGGCATTTTATTGCTACCGGGCAGCATCTACCGGTACCGAGTATTGAACAGCGCGTGGCGGTTATCAGGCAGCACCTCTACCGATCGGTTGAATGGAAGGGGTTAATTCCTGGTATTAACGAAATGAGAAGACACTACAACAATTATTTGAAAGGCTTACCAAATATAAAAGAGTACCGGTTGAAGCTGGTTACTGTGAGATCCGTAGAAGAGATTGACGAAGTGCTTGACGAAATTGTAAAAGTATACTCTGGGTATTTATTCGAAAGAAGACAGCTTGATATGGAAGCCATGACTTATAGTTGCGGATAGCACACGTTACGTCATTTTGATCTTCATCGTTTTCATCAAACCATATATTGAAACGAGCGTCCACACAGCTTCGAGGATAACAAAAGGCCAAAAGTTGATCAATAGGGCGGCATAACAACTCAGGGCTCCGCCAACACTGTTCAGTACATAAAACAATTTTCCGTTAACAGGAATATACTTCAAAGTATTTAAAAAATAGGCGAACAGAACAAGTCCCACTCCGATCGTGCCCATAAGATCATTGTACGTCATAAAAGATTTTATTACAAATCTCTTTAAAAAATCAATGTGCTTCGGCTTGCATATTTTCTCATGAGTTTTCGGGCGAGGGAGCGAGGTAAAAACCGCACAGCGAGTGCTAAAAGCCTGTTGCCGAAACCTTCGATCGCAACAACTTTTCTTCTCATCATGGCCTTACATCCATAATCAATGATCGCTATTCGTCGATCGCCTGTTTTATTTCTTTCCCAAGTGGGAGAACGCCCGGCCCAAAATAATTTATCAAAACGCCCTGCTCATTGACTAGATATTTGGCAAAGTTCCATGAGGGTTGGTAACTATTCCAACCATTTTTTTCCCTATTAGTTAGCCATTTATAGACGTCCTGCTGCTTGGGCCCCTTTACGACACAATTTTTTTTAGCGAGTGGGAAAGTTATACCAAAACTCGATGCACAGAATTGGGCGATCTCTTCATCACTTCCCTTTTCCTGTTCCTTGAAATCATTTGCAGGGAAACCAACGACGATTAATTTGTCTTTCTTATTTTCATAAAGCCTTTCGAGATCACGATACTGGGCTGTAAAACCACAGTTACTGGCTGTGTTAACCAAAAGAACTTTTTTCCCTATCAATTCATCAAATTTTAATTCCTGGCCATTAATTAGCCTCACCGAAAGAGTGTAAAATGATTCAGCTGGCCGAATATTTTCTTTATTGGCCAGGATTTTTGAACCGTTACCAAAAAGCTTTTTATAAATCGAAAAAAGCGGGTAGACGTTCTTCAAAAATTTTTGTCTTATAGTCATGCGCTGCATATTGAAGTTCACAATTTCCATGTCCGCGTAAATAGTTGATCATCCTGGTAAAAAAATAAATCGTTTGTTTTTTTGAGGCATGGCTTTACTTAACCACTTTTTTATATAACCATAGTTTTCCCTTAAAAGGCGGGTATTTGATTCCCGGATCGAACCAGGTAGGACTCTTAAGCACGGCCTTTCGGTGACTAAACGTCTCGAATGAACTTTTTCCATGATACTCGCCCATGCCGCTACTACCCCGGCCTCCGAATGGCAAATGATGATTGGTTAGATGCCAGCTTGAATTATTGATACAGCTACCACCGGAAGGAATCTGTTCCAACCATTTTTGTTCTTTTTTTTGGCTCGAAGTATATATATAAAGGGCAAGTGGATTTGGATTTCTATCAATTATCGATTTTGCCTCTTCAAAACTTCCAAATGAAATAATGGGCAGGATCGGACCAAAGATCTCTTCTTTCATCACTGACGCAGCTAACGGAAAATTTTCGATAATCGTCGGTTCAATATATAGTGTAGAAAGATCGTGGTTGCCGCCATAAATAACAGTTCCCTCATTTATATAGCCTATCAATCTGCTGAACTGTTTTTCATTAATGATCTGGCAATAGCTGTAGCTGGTTGAAGGATCATCTGAAAAAAAATCGAACAGCGTTTCTTTTAATGCGTCGATAAATTTTTGTTTTACGTCACGATGCACTAATACATAATCCGGCGCTACACACATTTGCCCTGCATTTGAAAATTTTGTCATGGCAATGCGACGGGCTGCCACCCGGATGTTCGCGTCTGGCTCAATAATACACGGACTCTTGCCTCCTAATTCCAGAGTAACGGGGACCAGCAACTCCGCTGCCATTTTGTAAATAACCTTTCCTACACGGGTACTACCGGTATAAAAGACATGATCAAATCGAAAATGATTCATCATGGCGGGAACTATTTCCGCTCCATCTCCTTCCACAAACAATACATAATCATCCGGAAAATTTTCGGCAATTATCCTTTTCATTATCGCTGATGTAGCCGGCGCGAATTCACTCGGTTTTAAAACAATGCAATTACCAGCCGCGATGGCGCCGACAAAGGGAGTAAATAGTAACTGCAAGGGATAATTCCAGGGACCGATGATCAGTACCACACCCATGGGTTCTCTCATTATGCGACTCGAAGATGGAAAATTGATGAGGTTTGTTTTTACTTTTTCCGGTCGCATCCAATCCCTGAGATTTCTCAATGCAGAATTTATTTCACTGATAAGAAATCCTGTCTCAGTCACCCAACTCTCTTCAGGACTTTTTTTAAGATCATGATGTAATGCCTGGTGAAGATCTTTTTCATGCTGGAGAATGCCCGATTTTAGTTTCTGTAATTGCTCTTTTCGGAATTTGTACGATTTTGTTTGACCGCTTTCATAATACTTGCGAAGAGCATGTAATTTCGCGATCGATAAATCTGTTGACATATTACTCATTTACTAAAAGTAAGTTAATCGAAAACTCGTGAACTATCGGCTTCAATATCAGTTGGCATAATTACTGTGAACTATTTCTATTATTCTCACTAAAAGACTTCGATATGACACATGGAGATAGGGACAAAGGCAGCGCTGCTAATCGCGATCGTTCGGGCCGAAATAATCCCGATGCTGGTGGAAACAAAAAACATCAAAATTCAAATAAGGAGAAAAAAAACAATAGTTCCTGGTCAGCTGATCCGCAGGCGCCGCATAACGATCCTCTTGCTGATAATGACCGGAATGATGAGCCTAAACAACAGAGGTCTTTTCATACGAATGAGAGATCGTTTAATATTTTAGTTGACAGCGTTCCATATTTGGTCAAGGCCACTCCTTTCCCGTTTAATGCTGAAACACGGTATCGGGTAAGTTTCAATGGCAGCCCCGAACATGTATTTACATGGGATTCAGATTTGCATCAACTAAGGGCAATTGATGACGATGCTTCAACTATGCCCGATAATCTTGAAATGGCTATTTCGGAGAAATTGCAGTCGATGAGGAATGAGTGATGAATGATCAGTGATCAGTAGGGCTGCGATTTTTGTTCCAGACGATGATTCGCCACACGATTTCAGCAGAAAGCAATGCACACAAGGCAAACAACGCAGGAATCAGCATCTTGCTTTCAATAGACAGGGCACTGCTAAGGGCAATACCGTAAACGGCTATTGGTAATAAAATTAAAACACAAAGACCTGCAACATTCAATGGGATTTTGAAAGGTCTTTTTTCCGCAGGCAACTTTATCCTGAATGTAATAAGGCTGATAAATTCAAGCATCAAAGCGCCGCCATACAGCGTAATGTCAATTATCAACAGGTCTCCAAAAGACCATAGGATCATTCCGCTCACGATTACTGCACTTACGATAATTGACAGGTAAGGCGTGTTGTATCGTGGATGAAGTAAATGCAGTTTTTTAGGAAGAAGGCCGTCATCTGCCATTGCTTTTGGAATTCTTGAAATGGAAAGCAGTACAGCAGAAAATAAGCCTATTGCACTGGCCATTCCCCCCGCGGCGATAATATA
>DASXOT010000366.1:0-3517 GCA_036494065.1 Chitinophagaceae bacterium | reverse complement strand
AAAACCATCCTTATTTCTGGATGGTTTTTTTATATAGGATATTTTTGCATTTATGAGCAAAGTAAAAATAGGGTTGGTGCAAATGAGTTGCACGAATAACAAGGATGAAAACCTTCAAAAGGCTATCATAAAAATAAAGGAAGCTGCCGCCAATGGTGCCCAGGTTGTGTGCCTGCAGGAGTTATTTACTTCTTTGTATTTCTGTGATGAAGAACGCTACGAAAATTTTAAATTGGCCGAATCCATCCCAGGCTCGTCTACTGAGGCATTGTGCAAAGTTGCCGGCGAAAATAATGTTGTCATCATTGCTTCTTTGTTTGAAAAAAGAACTGAAGGCATTTATCACAATACCACCGCCGTAATTGATGCTGATGGAAGTTATTTGGGGAAGTACCGCAAAATGCATATACCCGACGATCCGGCTTACTATGAAAAATTTTATTTTACTCCAGGCGACCTGGGCTATAAAATCTTCAATACAAAATTTGCCAGGATAGGAGTATTGATTTGCTGGGATCAATGGTATCCTGAAGCTGCAAGAATTACCTCACTAATGGGTGCTACTATTTTATTCTATCCGACCGCTATTGGTTGGGCCACTGCCCAGGATGAGGCTACAAACGTGGAGCAATATAATGGGTGGCAAACTATTCAACGCAGCCACGCTGTCGCCAATGGCGTTCACGTTGTAAGCGTAAATCGCGTAGGATTGGAACAAAACGGAGCGATGAAATTCTGGGGAGGTTCATTCATCTCTAATCCTTTTGGAACAATTATCAGGCAGGCATCACACGACAAAGAAGAAGTGATCGTGCAAGAAATTGATACGGAAAAAACTGACAGCTACCGCACCCATTGGCCATTTTTACGCGACCGCCGAATAGACTCTTATCAACCCATCATAAACAGATTTATTGATGACCAGGCCTAAACAATTTTATTCCCCGCTCAATCCTTGCAGGCAGTTATAATTTTTTCGTGCCAACTAAATATGCAATATTTCTTTAGCATTACAATATGAATTCATCGAGTCCGAAACAACTTGGTTACTATTTTCCTGCCGAATTTGCACCACATTCAGCCACATGGCTCAGTTGGCCTCACAAAGAAGCAAGCTGGCCTGGAAAAATTAATATGATCTATCGTTATTATTGCGAGTTTATCAAAACGCTAACTGCCGGTGAAAAGGTTTGTATCAATGTAAATGATGAAAGCATGAAAGAATTTGCCATTACTGAATTGGCGAAGGCAAATGTGGATCTGAGAAAAATCGAGTTTTTTTTCCATCCTACAAATGATGCCTGGTGCCGCGATCATGGTCCTGCATTTCTAATAAATCCTTCATCCGAACAAAAAAAAATTATCGTTGATTGGAATTATAACGCCTGGGGAAATAAGTATCCGCCATTTGACCTGGATGATGTAATTCCCACCCTGATTGCAAAACATTACAATATTCCCGTTTACAGTCCCGGAATTATCATGGAAGGTGGCTCTGTCGACTTCAATGGCAAAGGGACATTGATCACGTCTACCCTTTGCCTGCTGAACGAAAATCGCAATCCTCAGCTGAACCAGTCAGAGATAGAAAACTATCTTATCAATTTCTATGGGGTGGACCAGGTTCTTTGGGTAAGCGAGGGAATTATTGGCGATGATACGGATGGGCACATCGACGATACTGTTCGCTTTGTAAATGAGGATACCGTATTAACCGCGATCGAAGAAAATAAGAACGATGATAATTATGATTTACTTCAAAAAAATCTGAAAGAATTAAATCGGATGAGGTTGCTGAACGGAAAACAACTGAACATTATTGAATTGCCGATGCCCGACGAGATCATTTATGAAAATCAAAGACTGCCTGCTTCTTATGCTAATTTTTATATTTCCAACGATGCTGTGATCGTACCTACCTATCGCTGCGACAAGGATGATAAGGCCATTCAAATTATTCAACAGTGCTTTGGCAATAGAAAAACTATTGGTATTGATTCCACGGAAATCATTTGGGGGCTCGGAAGTTTTCATTGTCTCAGCCAGCAGGAACCTGCTGTATAAGCTTTCCAATAAAATTCCTTAGCATAAGTGCATTGTCAATTCCATAGCCGAACCAATCGTTATTGAAAAATATCCATAGCTCGCGCCGCTCGCAAATCCATTTAGTAAAAAGTTTTGCATATTTTTTTAACTGTGCATCTTCATACTTCGAATTGTACAGTGATCCTGGTCCATGGAAACGGAAATAAATTTTCTTACTGGTGATTACTTCCTCATAAGGGAAATGATTCCCTGAATGAGACATTACAAAAATGATCTTATATCTTGCCATCAACTCATAGCTTTCGTCTGTCATCCATGATGGATGGCGAACTTCCATGGCGAAATCATAATCAGAATATTTTTCTTTTAGCTGGTTATAAAAATATTCAGTTACAGGGCGATTAAATGAAATAGTTCTGGGTAGCTGGATAAGAACCGGACCCATTTGTTCTTTCATCGGTCCAAATATTGAAAAGAAACGATTTAATGGTTCATCAGGCTCACGCAACTTTTTTATATGAGTAAGATAACGACTCATCTTCGGGCAGAATAAAAATCTTTTCGGCACTTTCTTCATCCAGTTGACAACAGTTTCTTTCGATGGCAACCTGTAAAAACTGCTATTGATTTCTGTACAGTCAAAAGTTTTCGCGTAGTATCCCAGCCATTCGCCTGCCTTTAATTTTTTGGGATAAAAAATTTCTATCCAATCTTTATAGCTCCAGCCCGAGGTGCCAATATGAAATTTTCCCTTCATGTTATCTATAAAACCAAATTCAGGCCATTAGTAAATTCAATCGCCAGAAATTGATTCCAGAACAATTAGTAGAATTACTTGTTTGGAATATAAATTGTTTAAATAATTACCGCAATGTTATATTCGCAAATTTTGCAGATGAATTGCTTAACTTTAATATAACCGACTGTTGCCATGGCTACGATAATCGATATTAAATTACCGAAAGCGATTGCTGCGGCCCTACGTATCCCTCAAAATGACCCACAACGGCAACAACTCCGGGTATTAAAAAAGCTTCTAAAAAAATCCCGCTTTACTGAATTTGGCCAACATTATTTATTCGATGAGATCTTATTCAGCAATAATATTCGCCAATCTTTCCAGGAAATCGTTCCCGTTCATGATTACAATAAGATCTATGACAGATGGTGGAAAAAAACGCTTGATGGAGTTCCCGATGTAACATGGCCGGGAAAAATAAAATATTACGCGCTTAGCTCCGGAACTTCCGAAGCTGCCAGCAAGTACATCCCGGTGACCAAGGACATGCTCAGAAGCAATACAATTAATTATCTACGCCAGTTAATCACCTTATTCAGCTATGAGAAACTACCACGGGGCGCGATGACAAAAGGTTTTCTAATGATCGGGGGAACTACAGATCTGCAGAAGGGAAAGGCGGGTTGGTATGCCGGTGATCTCAGTGGAATACTAGCTAAAAAAAGACCTTTT
>DASXOT010000365.1:0-2679 GCA_036494065.1 Chitinophagaceae bacterium | reverse complement strand
ATGGCCAAAATGGCGAGGGGTTATTGAATCATGATTCATCATTCTATTTATATCCGCCGTTGTGGGGATCAAATAGTTTCAATATAAGCGCCGGTTTATATCGAATCTCCCGACTTGCTTCATTTATAAAAAATAACATGCCCTATGGTCAGGCATCACATAATGCACCGCATTTGAGGGATGAAGATGCCTGGGATGTATCTGCATTTATTCTTTCTCAACCTCGCCCTGAAAAATTTTTTGCCGAAGACTGGCCGAAAAAAGAAAGCAAGCCGGTCGATTATCCGTACGGTCCTTACACCGATAAGTTTTCAGAAAAACAGCACAAGTACGGCCCCTTTGCTCCAATACAAGAAGCGAAGGGTCAAAAATAAGCCTGGCTCATTATCTATAAAGCAAAAATGCAGGCCGTAGCCCGCATTTGCCATTGGAAAAATCTTTGTCTTTAACTAGCGTAACAATAAGCGCATTTATTCTCCTGTGCACGGCCAACAGCCCAAACGCCTGAGGGAACAAGCGTGATTCCCGGCAATATAGCTGCCTTCCATTCATTATAGCAATCCTGTTCTTTCATACCCATTTTTTGTGCTGCTGCTGCGCTAAATACAGTTGTGGCGGCATTACAAAGAACAAATTTGACACCGCTATCCTGTAATTCATTAATGCCGATTTGTACAACACCAATACCAGGTACTTTATAAGTGCCGGGAGCAGGCTTCCAGAAAGGATTACGATCCAAAGGCTTTTTGTTTTCATCAGTTAGCTCGAACATTTCGCCAAAATTGTATTTCTTCCATAGGTCGTCATTAAATGCATAAGGAATTCCATCATGCCGCAATATAACCACAGCATTGATGTCCTTCTCGGTCATGCCGGGGCCCATGTTTGTCATCAAAAAGACTCTTGGCCACGCAAAGGGCATCATCCCATTTGGTTTCACTACATCGAACACAATGCGATGTTTGCCGGTAAGGCTTTTGAATACCTGCTCCGGATCATCATCGGGGTTGGATATGTGTGGAATTCCGGGGCTTGCATGAAGTTTTTGCAATGGACCGGTAAAAGTAGCTATACCCATAGCTGCTGCTCCCGTGGCAACGCTGCCTAAAAATCCACGGCGCGAGGTTTGGTTTTTTTCATGCGTTGACATAAACGTTGGTTTAAGTTAAAAAATAGTGTGTTGAGACAAGAAAAGCTACGAAAAAAGAACACCATCGCAATAAATTTTAAATGCGACTGTGTTGCCGGTATTAATACGTAAGAAACATGGAAAAGGTTTGGTCTTTACCTTTGCGCCCATCATGGAAGCTGATTTTAAACCTTCATCACGTCCTGTTGCTATCTGGTTAATGATAGGTATCGGGATGCTGATGGTGCAGGTTCTTCTGGGTGGCATAACCAGGCTTACCGGTTCCGGTCTTTCCATCACTGAGTGGAAGCCAATCATGGGAGCTTTGCCCCCAATGAATACCCGGCAATGGAATGAGGCCTTTGATAAATATAAGCAAATTGCCCAGTACAGGTACCTCAATTCATCATTCACGCTTAGTGATTTCAAATCTATTTTTTTCTGGGAATGGTTTCATCGCCTGTGGGCGCGCTTAATTGGGGTGGCTTTTTTAATTCCATTTGTTATCTTTTTACTGCAAAAAAGATTCAAACGGGAAATGATCAGGCCAATGATAATTTTATTCCTGCTGGGCGTGTTGCAAGGTCTCGTCGGGTGGATCATGGTCATGAGTGGTTTGGAAGATTCTGATCGGGTCTATGTGAGTCCTTACCGGCTGGCGATTCATTTCATTCTGGCCCTGGGGCTAATCTGTTATACCCTTTGGTTTGCACTTGCCTTGTTGATACCAAAACAAAAACGTGCAGATGATTTTCGTTTAAAAAAATTCACTGGGTGGCTAATTGCCATTCTTGTTGTTCAGCTGATCTATGGCGCCTTTATGGCCGGCCTGAAAGCTGCCGCTTACGCTCCCACCTGGCCCGACATTAACGGAAATTTTTTCCCTCATGGAGGCACGCCATCTTCCGGTTTGCTACAGTTTGTCGCCAACCCTATTATGGTTCAATTCATTCATCGTGACCTGGCCTACCTAATATTAATCCTGATTATCACATGGTATGTACAAGCAAAAAAAATAAAAACCCATGCACTGTTCGATTCGGTCAATTCAATTCCTTTGATCATAGTGATAGTCCAGGTAGCGCTCGGGGTATTGACGGTTGTAAATTCACCCAATCAAAAAGCGTTTCTCTTTTGGGGAATTTCGCATCAGTTCGTTGCTATGATACTCCTGCTTTCATTGATCGTTCAATTCTATTTATTGGGGCGTACCGTCGACTGACCTCCGATGACTCCCGACTCAGAACTCATCTCACCTTCGTCGCGAATTAAATAGTATTTTTAGTTATTGTTTCCTTTGAAAAAAACTCATCAATTGCGTCCATGAAAGCCTGGTTACGCGGTTTCTATTATTCTCTGCCGGTTCAATTGCTCTTCCTGCACTTCAGAAGATACCAGGTATTACTTGTTTTTTGGTTTATGATGTTTAGTACGATCGGCGGAGGTTTCATGAAGAATTTCGGCGCCGATTCTCTTTTCCTGGCACCGGAATATCTTGGAAATGTTAACTCGATCAGTTTTGGCCTGGTTGGCATTGCGATAGGCATGTT
>DASXOT010000364.1:0-4532 GCA_036494065.1 Chitinophagaceae bacterium | reverse complement strand
CCTGCTGAGTCGTCTTATACATTTCTTCACTCGCTACTGTCCACGCATTTGTCAAAGAAGCTGTCGCTGCATCGATAGCCGCGATATCCTGTTTTTTGTGTGCTTCTTTTAATTGCTCAACTGCATTTTGAATAACCGTCTTTTTATCGGCGGGTATTTTATCACCAAATTCTTTCAGCTGTTTTTCCGTATCAAATACAAGAGCATCAGCCTTGTTCAATTTATCTACTTTTTCTTTTTCAACTTTATCTGAAGCTTCATTAACCCTTGCTTCGTTTTTCATTTTTTCTATTTCATCCTTCGTTAACCCGCTGCCCGCTTCGATGCGAATTTTTTGCTCTTTGCCTGTTCCCTGGTCTTTCGCAGTTACATGCAAAATACCATTAGCGTCGATATCAAATATTACTTCGATCTTCGGAATGCCCCGCGGTGCTGGCGGAATTCCATCCAGGTTAAAAAGGCCAAGGCTTTTATTATCCTTCGACATTGAACGTTCGCCTTGTAAGACGTGTATTTGTACGCCGGGTTGATTATCTGCTGCAGTTGAAAACACTTCCGATTTTTTTGTCGGAATTGTTGTATTGCTGGTGATCAATGGAGTCATTATACCGCCGAGCGTTTCAATACCCAGTGAAAGAGGAGTTACATCTAATAACAAAACATCTTTGACTTCTCCGGTTAGTACGGCTCCCTGTATTGCGGCGCCCACAGCTACCACTTCATCAGGATTCACTCCCTTGTGAGGTTTTTTCCCAAAGAATTTTTCAACAATTTCCTGCACTTTGGGTATTCGGGTACTTCCACCTACCAGGATCACCTCATCAATCTTTGAAGGATCGTAACCGGCATCTTTCAAAGCAGCTTCACAAGGTTTCAAACACCTTGCAAATAAATTGTCGGCAAGCTGTTCAAATTTTGCCCGGGTTAACTTTTTAACCAGATGTTTAGGGACTCCATCAACCGCAGTGATATAAGGTAGATTGATCTCTGTTTCCGAAGAAGAACTTAATTCGATCTTTGCTTTTTCAGCCGCTTCTTTCAACCGTTGCAAAGCCATTGGATCCTTACGGAGATCGACCACCTCATCTTTCTTAAACTCATCTGCCAGCCAATCCATGACTACTTTGTCAAAATCATCACCTCCGAGGTGGGTATCTCCATTGGTTGATTTCACTTCAAAAACTCCGTCCCCCAGTTCCAACACCGATATATCGAATGTACCTCCACCAAGATCAAAAACGGCAATATGATGATCTCTTCCCCCCTTATCCAGTCCATAAGCCAAAGCGGCTGCGGTTGGTTCGTTTACAATACGACGAACATTGAGCCCCGCTATTTCACCAGCCTCTTTTGTGGCCTGGCGTTGTGCATCATTAAAATAGGCCGGAACGGTAATTACGGCTTCCGTCACTTCCTGGCCCAGGTAATCTTCCGCCGTTTTCTTCATCTTTTGAAGTATCATGGCGCTAATCTCCTGCGGCGTATACATTCTGCCGTCTATGTCAATTCGTACCGTATTATTGTCACCTTTTACCACCTTATAGCTCCAGTGACTAATTTCTTCGGTCACCTCATCATAGCGACGACCCATAAAACGCTTGACGCTCATGATGGTATTTCGAGGATTTGTAATGGCCTGACGCTTGGCCGGGTCACCAACCTTCCTCTCCCCATTTTTCAAAAAAGCCACTATAGAAGGGGTTGTTCGCCTTCCTTCATCATTGGCGATTACTACAGGTTCATTCCCTTCCATAACTGCCACGCAACTATTGGTTGTTCCTAAATCTATTCCTATTATTTTTGCCATTTTTACTTGAATTTTTTCGGTTCACTATGTATTCTCAATGATAATGCCATGCCTGACAGACGTGTAAAATTGACAGAACAATTTACTTTCTCAACGGCTTAGCTTCGGCTATGATCCTTAAAATACCTGCTAAAGTGCTTGCTAATTATCTGCTGTGACATTTCAGACTGCGTCACTTTCCTCGTCACCTTCCACAAATCTCTGGTTTACCAAAACAATCCTTAAGATTAAAATACGTGTTTGTACGGTGAAAAAAACAGTCATTTCACCCTTGTCTTGCAAGGAACATAAATGAATATTTGTTAAAGTGATCCTACAACCGACGAACTAAAATTCATAAAATTTTTTTAACGAACGGGATATTGCCAATCCTTACCTGTTGATTTCTTCGCCCGCTTCCTGGTTAAATTTTTTTCGAGACCGGTTACCGGGGGCAACTATTTTTTGTTCACGAACTTATTAGGTCATGAAAAGTGAAATATTCATCAGCATAAATCATCATCAAACAAATCAAAACTTAACTTATGCCACGAAAAATTGTAAGGTATGGATGGCAACCCGATCTGCCCGATAAAAGGGATTTCAAATTCCAGGTAGCTCCCGCATATCTTAGAAAAATTCCACCTAAAGTTGACCTTCGTTCTCAATGCCCTCCCGTGTATGACCAGGGTCAATTGGGAAGTTGTACGGCCAACGCCATTGGAGGCGCTTTCGAATTTGAATTGATGAGACAAAAAGCCCAGGCGTTTATCCCCTCCAGGCTATTCATCTATTATAACGAGCGGGTGATGGAAAATTCCGTGAACCAGGATAGTGGTGCTCAAATTAGGGATGGAGTTAAATCCGTCAATACACAAGGCGCCTGTCCAGAAACACTCTGGCCCTATGATGTTGCCAGGTTTGCTGCAGTACCACCGAAAAATGCTTTTGATTCAGCGACGAAACATAAAGTGTTGTCATATCAAAGAGTGACACGAACATTGAATCAATTCAAGGCCTGTCTTGCCCAGGGATATCCCTTTGTATTCGGGTTTACAGTATATGATTCTTTTGAAAGCGAGCAAGTAGCCAGGACCGGAAAATTGAATATGCCCGGCAAAGCTGAAAAAGTTGTTGGAGGTCATGCCATACTTGCCGTGGGTTATAATGATAGTCAAAAGAGATTTATTATCAGGAACAGTTGGGGTACTAACTGGGGATTGAATGGCTATTTCACGATGCCTTATGACTATCTACTCGATACCAATCTATCTGACGATTTCTGGACGATACGAATTGTGCAGGAGAATCCGGCATTAAAAAGCCCTGGAAAGAAATAACCGCATATCCCGGAACTACTTTGATGCATTAAGTGATCGAAAACTTGCGCTAAGGCTTACTAGAATGGAGTCACGGAACCGTGACCAGGTTTGATTTTATTGCCACCTGCTTACCAGGAATTACAACGAAATATTTAAATGACGGATATAATTCAAATAGATAGCAAAACCAGTACTACTGTTCTACCGTGTTCAACCAGTGGTTGCCAATACCATGTAGAGTTTGATTCAACGACCCCGCCCATACCTTCATTAGTGGATACCAAAAAATCCTTGCAGACAGATGTGAAAGGGGTTATCAAAGTTTATTTACAATGCGATAACCCGGCAAGCCCTCATACAAATGCTTATAAAATCCAGGTGAGTTAATATGACCGATATTGAAATGATAGATGATGCTTATTGGTTAAAATTTGCAAAAGACCACGTAACCAACGCGCTTACCGCAAGAGACGATGCAGCTTCAAAACTGGATACTTTCATTACATACGTCTGGAGCGTCTACACGGCAGTGTTCACCGCGGCTCTCGCTTTTGGGGAAGTGCCGGCCAAAAACTGGGTCAAATTTATCATGGTATTGCCGGTTATATTATTTCCAGTGGCTAAGTTTTTATGTATGGAAGTTCAGCTACCGGTTCCAGTTAATTTTTATCCAAACATACCCCAGAGTATCGAGAATGATGGTTATGCCACTATTATTCGATCCAAAAACAGGATGCTAAACATTGCGAAAGCGGCTGTCATTGTTTCGGCATTCAGTATTGCTCTTTCCATTTTCGTTTTCAGGCTGGACGGTCTGTCTGCTAAGCAAAACGATTTTAAAAATTTTTATGTAAAAGTTAATTACAGCAATGGCGGAAATACTATACAAGTGCGGGGTATGTGTGAGCCAAACAAGATGCTGACTGTATTCCTTGCAGGTGGTATTGACTCAGCAAACAATCAACATCATTTTGAAATAACGCCGGCATTGCAATCGGATCAGCAGGGCAGGTTTGATACTATTGTTGATAACAATGGCATAAAGAATAATGTAAAGGCGTATGTAAGCTGCCGGATAACAACGGTATCATTCACACGATAAAGAATTAATCAAAACCGGGAAGCCGAAAACGGGTTTAGAGTAGGCAAAAAAAATATTTTATGGCATTTTTAAAACGCGATCAGGTGAAACAAGCGGTAATCGATGCATTAAAAACAGTGGCCAATGTACCTGCGAACGTTGAAACGGCAGATTTTAAAAATATGACTGACTTGCAAAAGCATATGTTTTTGTCTGCTCTGATAACAAAGTTAAACGCGTTGCCCTATAACATGAATGATGGTTCCACAAATCATTTAGCATATTATGATGTTGATCTAACGCCTGATTCTATCGATGATTGGCCAACGGTCAAAGATTGTAT
>DASXOT010000363.1:0-1695 GCA_036494065.1 Chitinophagaceae bacterium | reverse complement strand
CATCGTTCAATCTTTCTTTTACGATGCCAACCACCTTTTCTATATTCTCGGCGCTGCCAACCGATGTGCCGCCGAATTTTAATACTTTCATGTTTGCTCCTTTCTCCGCCTATAACGAAGAATTGACTAATTAAATATGTTTGTTGTTTTGAAACGGCATTCTACCGCAATTTATCCAGCTTTTTGACCTTGAGAATAAATAAAATCTTTTGTCTCGATTCATTTCTCATTGAAGAAAGCCAGGTGTAATATGATTTTGTATATCCCGTTAATACGGGATTATCGTAGTTATTGTAGCGGATGCCAGGCCGGAAAACCGCGCAGCTCTTAGAATAATATTGAGTAAAGAATTTTTCAAAAATCCATTTTTAGAGGGTCATATCAACTGTCTCTTTATCTCCTTCGAATGTAGTTTGTATAACCCCTAACTCGTCTCAAAAAATACAGACTACACAAAGAAGCCAGGTCAATAGAACATTGCCAACAAGATAAAACCAAATACTGAAAAACAAACATTTCCAACCGAAAATTGAAGTAATTTTCCATCCCGTGTTGCTTGCCCAACATAAATTCGCTAAACTAACAACTGTATGGATCAACAGTCCTCTGCGGCTTTGCAACAATTTAAAAACCTGGTAGGCCTTAAATTTCAGTTATACAACAGCCTTTTTACTTCTCTTCCTTTCCATCGTATAGAAAAAACCGGTATTCTCCTTTCTTTGTTAATGACGAATTGCGAAGATGGTTATAAAAAGAAGAAAAATCCTGTTGAGATCATTGATGAGTTTTTTAGCCGCCACACATCATATACTGATGAAAAAGATAGATTGGATCTGCTGTTTCGCTTTGTTCAATATTCCGAAAGGCAGGTAGTGCTATTTGATGCATTGGAGGATGCTGCCTTCAGATATGTTAACGACATGAATGGCCCCGGAAGTTTAAAACAACTGGAAACAAATGTCCAACTGTCGCAAAAAGAAAATGAGCTTGCAAGGAAGTTGAAAGATTTTTCCATTCGCCTTGTATTGACAGCCCATCCCACACAATTTTATCCCGGTACAGTGTTGGGCATCATCCATGACCTTTCCAAAGCACTTTTTGAAAATAATACTGACCAGATCAATATCTATCTGCAACAACTTGGTAAGACACCATTTTTCAAGAAACAAAAACCTACTCCCTATGATGAGGCGATTAGCTTGATCTGGTATCTTGAAAATGTTTTCTATTCAGCCGCCGGTAAAATCGTCCATTTCTTAAAAAATCAGTTTACGGATGAAATGAATCCCGGCAATCCCGTTGTGCACATGGGCTTTTGGCCGGGTGGCGACAGGGATGGCAATCCTTTCGTAACAGTGGAAACAACTTTACAGGTGGCGGACGCATTGAGAAGCAGTATTATCAAATGCTATTACTTAGACGTTAGAAGGTTAAAAAGGCGTCTCACATTCCAGGGTGTCGATACAGCATTAACAGAACTTGAAAAAAAATTATACAATAACATATTTATTCCGGGAAACAGAACAGCACTCACAAAGGATGAAATCCTTCAGACGCTGAACGATATCTGCAACACACTTGTACGTCAACATAATGGGCTCTTCATCAATCTCGTCAGAAACCTGATTAATAAAGTTGAAATCTTTGGGCTTCATTTTGCCTCACTGGATATTCGCCAGGAGAGCTCAATACATG
>DASXOT010000362.1:0-5444 GCA_036494065.1 Chitinophagaceae bacterium | reverse complement strand
ATCGCTGGCAGGTGATTTATCCAGTGCCCTGGAAAAACCCAATACGCTGGTAATAACAAAAACGGCCGCCAGCAAATATTTCGGCAAAGAGAATCCAATCGGCCAGACACTAACCCTCAACAATAAAAAAGACTATACCATTGCAGCTGTTATTGAGGATGTTCCATCCAACTCCCATTTTAGCTTTGATTTTCTTACCTCTTTTTATAGTATTTCCAGCTTTGACAGTATGGAAACAAAAGAAGAATGGAATAATCCTGATTATACAACATTCCTGCTGGTAAGGCCAAACACAAACATTAATAGTCTTTTCAAAAAAATAGATACATGGGTAAACCCGCCGCGACCGGGAAATTCAGCCGCCTCGCAAAATTCACTTCACTTGAGACTGGAGCCGCTCAAAGAAGTTCATTTTGATACCCAGGTGTTCAATTTCAAAAATACATTAGTGATAACGGACGCTAAATACATTCGCATTTTTATTTCAATTGCAGTTTTGATTTTATTAATTGCCTGTGCCAACTATATCAATCTTTCCACGGCAAAGGCGTCTGCCCGCGCAAAGGAAGTAGGGATTAGAAAAACGATTGGTGCCAGCTTTCCGCAATTATTTATTCAATTTCTGGCTGAATCATTTTTGCTGACCTTTGTTGCGGTGTTGATTTCCATTGCAGGCGTTTATGCTTTATTACCACTCCTCGACAAGTTGTTGGACAAACAAATACCTTTTTCCATTTTTGATCGTGATTTTCTACCGCTGCTTATTATGGCGACCATCCCAATTTCACTTCTTGCTGGATTTTATCCTTCGTTCGTACTGTCAAGGTTTAAACCGGTTGAAACATTAAAGGGAACTTTAGCCAAAACCGGCCAATCCGGCATCCTGGTTAGAAAAAGCCTGGTGGTTTTGCAGTTCACCGTTTCTGTGGCATTGATTTTAGGAACGGTCATTGTTAAGTCGCAGCTTGGATACATGCAGTCAAAGAAATTGGGGTTGGATAAAGAACATGTAGTTGTGGTACATGGAAATGCTGATATCGATAAAAGATTAAGTTCTTTTAGCGAGGATTTAAGAAACATCAGCGGTGTACAGGACGTGTCTCTTACCTGGCGTTCTCCTTTTGAAACGGTTATTGGTAATGGTTTTTCCATTAAGTCAAATCCTACATCCGATGATGACTGGCATGTAGTCGGCGGCATTGCAGGCGATCAGCATTATTTGGCAACGTTGGGAATTCAGTTGGCAGCAGGCAGAAATTTTGATCCTTCAAAAATTAAGGGTGATAGCACGATAAATGAATACATCGTGAATGAGGCTTTTCTCCGTCATTATAAAATGAAGGCGGAAGAAATAATAGGCAAAGAGGTAATTCTTGGATTAACCGGCAAAGGTCCGATCGTGGGTGTAATGAAAGATTTTCATTTTAGTTCGATGCATGATTTGATCGGACCTATAGTTCTCTTTAATAACCCGCGGTATTTTGGCAGTATACTGATACGCGTTGGATCCGGCAAATTGCCAGATGTTTTATCAAAACTTGCGGCCGCATGGAAGGCGTCTGTTCCTACCCGTCCTTTCAGCTACTCTTTCCTGGATGATGAATATGATGCGCTGTATCGTACAGAACAAAGGATAGGCGCTCTGATGTCGCTTTTCTGTGGCATCGCGATTTTAATAACTTGTCTTGGTTTATTGGGATTGATGGCGTTTATGGTTGCGCAACGTACCAAAGAAATCGGTGTTCGTAAAGTGCTTGGCGCATCCGTGGTAAACATCACCGCCCTGCTTTCGAAAGATTTCCTGCGACTGGTGATCATAGCTATTATTATTGCCATGCCGATAGCCTGGTATTTTATGCATAGCTGGCTGCAGGATTTCGCTTACAGAGTAAATATCAGGTGGTATGTTTTTGTAGCCGCGGCTCTGATAGCCATTTTGATTGCTTTTGTAACAATAAGCATGCAATCAATAAAAGCTGCATTAGCTAACCCGGTAAAAAGTTTGAGAACAGAGTGAGAAATCTGCAAGCTATTAGCTATTAGCTTAAGCTAACATTTTTCATTATAAAGTGACAATTAATTTTTAGAGATAAACACAAGTAATGGTCTTATAGCTTATAGCGAGCGGCTTGCAGCCAATAACTATCACGCTAAAAAAAGATTTTATGTTAAGAAACTATTTCAAGCTGGCGTTAAGAAATATTCTTCGAAGGAAGTTATATACTGTTATCAACGTCACAGGCCTGGGAGTGGCAAGTGCTGTCTGCATTTTAGTTTATTGGTATGTAAGACATGAACAGTCTTTTGATGCATTTCATCCAGATGTAAATCAGTTGTATCGGCTGGAATTTAGTTCAATGGATGGCGCTCACCAGGCAAATACAAATGGTTTTTTCTCTTTCCTCATGAAAGATGCGGAAGAAAAAAATATGATCGTATCGCCTCCAATTCTCGGAGTTGATTTGAAAAAAGACTTCCCGGAAATAGAACATGCAATAAGGATAAAGGAGGATGATGATGAAAATATTCGGGTCAACGATAAAAGTTTTAAAGAGCAAGGAATTGCTGATGTAGACGAAGATTTTTTTGAGACATTTAATTTTCCCTTGATTAAAGGCAATCCGTCTACGGTCCTATCTGGTCACAATGTCGTTGTGTTAAGTGAATCGATCGCTTTGAAATATTTTGGTCACACTGATCCGATAGGAAAAACCTTGTTGATGCCGAATAATGACAGCCTGCAGTACACCGTCACAGGCGTAGCTAAAGATTTTCCTGCTAATTCCAGTTTTCGCTTTGATATCATTATACCCCGCGCTTCGGTAGCGGATTATGAGGGAGATATTCAACGGCGGTTAAACACATTCAGTGATTTGCTGGTTCTCCAGCTAAAAAAAGGAACAAATACTGACCTGTTTCAACAAAAGCTCAATGTCTTTGGAAAAAAATATTTCGCAGAATCGATAAAAGAATGGTCGGCCGAGCCTGGTGGCAAAACAAAAGCTGAAAACTTCCATATTTATCTCCGTCCCTTTGCGAAAGCTCACTATAACGCCAGTGAAGGATGGGGGCATTTTACAGATCTCAAAAACATTTACGAACTCACTTGTCTCGCCATTGTCATTTTAGTGATTGCCTGCCTGAATTATATCCTGCTAACACTTACAGGTACAGTGTCACGATCAGAGGAAGTCGGCATTCGGAAGACAGTAGGCGCGCCAAAAATTCAACTCGTCTTGCAGTTTTATATCGAAACCCAGTTATTGGCATTCGTGGCGGCTATTATTGGTTTTCTACTCGCCGTAATTTGCTTACCTGTTTTTTCTCATCTTATCGGATCTGATCTAAGATTACAGTTTTTCTCGCTTACGAAGATCGCCGAGGTATTAGGGGTGATGACGTTAACGCTTGGGTTGTTGGCGGGCATTTACCCTGCCCTGGTCATGTCAGGCTTAAGGCCTCTGACGATGATGCGAAAGTTTTCCGCCTACACACTGAGTCCCTATCTGTCAAGATTTCTCGTGGTAACCCAATTCGCTGTCTGCATTATTTTGATCATTTCTACTCTCACTATCGCCAGGCAAATGCATTTTATCAACAAAAGAAGTCTCGGTTTTGATAAGGATCAAATAGTCACGATCAATAATCCGTACAATTGGAACAATTTGAAAGATGCCAACCTTCTAAAAGAAAGACTCGCACATTTTGCTTCAATGGAACCGTCAATTGAAAATTTTACCTGTAGTCACCTCGGCTATAACAATGTAAATACTCATTTGATCAATGGAGAAAGGACCCCAGTTGAAGCCTTTGATATTGACTATAATTATTTTTCCTTTTTCAAAATACCCATCGTTAAAGGAAGATATCTTTCAGCTGATATCCCTGGCGATTCGGTAAAGCTTCAATTGGCAGAAGGACAACACATGAAAGATGCAAGTGCGGCCCGGCAGGCCACTGTTGTTAATGAAACCCTCTATAATATGTTGGGTCGTCCACCATTGAATGAGATCAACCCTGAACTGGGGGGAATAATTGTAGGCGTGTGCAAGGACTATTACCCGGATGATCTTACCCGAAAAATTTCACCTGTTTATCATAGGATTGGAAGAGGCTATTTACCTTATTTTTCATTCAAAATAAAGGCTGATCAGAATATCGCTGATGTAATGAATAAAATAAAAGCCAACTGGGATAAATTAACCGATAATGAGCCGTTCTCCTATACATTTCTCGATGAGACAATTGCCAAGAACTATGAAGCGTATCTCAGATGGATGAAAATTGTAAGTTTCTCGTCAATATTAGCAATAGTCATCGCATGCCTCGGTTTATTCGGCTTATCGGGTTTAAGTACGGTATCGAGAATAAAAGAAATAGGAATTCGAAAGGTGCTTGGAGCATCTGTGGGCGATCTTTTTGTCCTGCTTAACAAAGGAACCTTCATCATGTCGATCATTTCTTTTATCATCGCCGTGCCCATTGCGTGGTATTTTGTAAATGCCTGGCTGGATAACTTTGCCTACCGGATTCATCCATCCTGGCTGCTGTTTGCCGGCGGAGGAATTATCAGTATGGTAACCGCATTGATCGCTGTTAGTTATCATACCATAAAAACAGCTATTTCGAACCCGGTAAAAAGCTTAAGAACCGAATAAGATAAATTGTAAGCAAACAAGGAGTAAAAATTAAAAATAAAAAAACAAACAATGTTAGAATTAAAAGGAATCTACAAGTGGGTAAACACAGGAGTAAACCGGACTTTCATTTTAAAAGACGTTGACCTTTCTGTCAAACAGGGTGAATTCATTTCCATTATGGGGCCTTCGGGTTCAGGGAAATCAACGCTGCTAAACATTATCGGTATGCTGGATGACTTTAATGAAGGCGAATATCACTTCATGCATGAATCAGTACATAAACTAAAGGAAAAACAACGATCTGCTTTGTATAAACAATATATCGGCTTTGTTTTCCAGGCCTATCACCTGATCGACGAACTGACGGTTTATGAAAATATTGAAACACCGTTAATTTACCAGGACATTAAAGGTTCAGAACGAAAAGCGATGGTAGCCGACATTATCGACCGCTTCCAAATAGTTGGTAAAAAAGGCCTTTTTCCAACACAGCTTTCCGGCGGTCAACAACAGTTAGTGGGTATCGCAAGGGCGTTGATCGCAAAACCCAAACTGATATTAGCCGACGAACCAACCGGTAATTTGAACTCTAAGCAAGGCGAAGAGATCATGTCACTTTTTAAAGAACTAAATAATGAAGGAGTAACTATTATCCAGGTTACACACTCGGAAAAAAATGCAGCTTACGGTACAAAAGTCGTAAGGCTATTAGATGGCATGATTGAACACTCATAACAATTAAAGACAAAAACTGAACGACTATCTAAAAACGTGATTAAATAATTCTGGAAATGAAAAAATTAT
>DASXOT010000361.1:0-3072 GCA_036494065.1 Chitinophagaceae bacterium | reverse complement strand
CATGACCATAATTTTTGTCCCTTGCAAGCGTATCATCACCGTTGATATTTGGCAAAATAAAATCCCTGCGACGAAGTACATGATAATTTCCAATATGCCCAATGCCCACAAAAATTGTGTGGCCAAGCTTTCCAGCATATCCATCACTTTGCAGTAATTCCTGTAAATGGCGCCCTGATTTAAGATTAGCATCGCAGTAGTACACAAGGTTGTAAACAGAGTCACGATTAAATGCAAGGGGAGTGGATATATATATCTCAAAACTATCACGAACATTCTGCGAATGAAAAATTCCCATTTGGGTTGAAAATTGACCTGATAGCTGTTGCACCAGGAGTAGCAGGGGCAGAAGAAGGATAGATTTCATTGATTGTATGATTTATTATTTCATTTTGCGCAATCAGAGTCATTAATATTATCAAGGAAAAACCGGTATGCAGTCTTTCACGCTGCAATTTTGACTTCCAAAAATAGATCAACCTATCGTTTCATTTGTTTTAGCACTTCCTTTTTAATTTTAGCCACCACTTCCACATTGGGATCTGCTATCTCGGCAATCGCATATTCAATGGATGTACTCATTACCTGTGTCGCTTCCTGGAAAGTCAAATGATAATCATGTTGCACCCAATCAAGTAAACCAGCCGTTGCAATTTTTACTGCGCCGTCCAGGGTTTTGGCTGTACCAATAGACATCAGGTAAGTTGAATCCTCGACGCGGGGAAATATGATAGATAAAATTTCTTTCCTGATAACGCGAACGGTGAATTCAACATCCAGGGAAGTCTCCAGCGCATTACCGGCAATCTCACCATCGCCTTCGAGAGCGTGCCCATCGCCTATAAATAAGTAGCCGCCTTCATGAAATACTGGTAAATACAATGTCGCCGATTGTGCGATCTTTTCAAAGTCCAGGTTGCCACCGAAATTTCCCTGGAAAAAACTCAGGATTTCATTCTTTTTATTTGCAGGCGCCACACCTATACAACCAATGAATGGCCTGAGTGGGATTTTAAAGTCCTTAAGATGTTCATAGGAGCTGTCATTCAGGATAGCCAGGCCATTTAATGTATCCAGCCTCCATTTTACCAATCTTACTTTTTTCGTGACCTGGTTTATTTCTTTAGGCAAACTTCTGGATGAAAAACTTTCTGTTGTAAAGGCTGTCCCACGGTTCAGAAGGATTTTTGTAATCGTGATGGCCAACACATCGCCAGGTTGACAATTCTCAATATAAAATGGCCCGGTCAACGGATTACCGCCTTTTTGCCTTTTGACTCCGTTTTTATCAAACCCGGCTGCGTCAATCGTTTCCGTGGCGATTGTATCGCCAGAATGAATTTTCAAAACAGCTGGCAGGTTTAATGAAAATGAATTGGAAAATGAGGTGGGAATAAAATTTACGTGCGAGGATCTGGTTAAAGTATCCTGTGCGTTGGAGAGAGTAGAAGTAACCAGGCCCGCTATTAAAATGTAAAATTTCATATAATCAGGTATTAGTAAATGCAAGTGGATAGATAATAATTGACAGGTGATAGTATTTCAGTTCTCATCTATCAACTTACCATGTCACTTTCTCTTTATAAAAAACGAAATCAATCACCAATAGTAGTAATTTGCTAAATACAAATAATATTTAGATGAAAAAAATTGTATTGACCATCTTATTATTGGCTCCTGTATTTGCTTTCCCCCAAAACAAGATGACGCCGGAGTTGCTTTTGAAGCTCGGAAGAGTAAATGGTCTTGGTATTTCGAAAGACGGGAAATATGTAGTGTATTCGGTCACTACACCTAATGTTGAAGAAAATAACTCCAAGACAAAGTCGTATATCATACCGATTACCGGGGGAACAGCGATTGGAATAAATAACCCAGACAGCTTGCTCATCAATAAAAATCTCTCGTCAGATGGCAGTTATTTGTTAAGCAGCAGGGAAGTGAAGGAAAAGAAAATATCTGGAAGTGATTATTATCCGGAGCTTGCAAAGTCCAACGTATATGTTTTTGACAATCTCGACCAACGACACTGGGATCAATGGGAGGACGGCAAATTTGATCATGTGTTTATAACACCAACCGCTAAGCCCCAGGAAGAAAAAGATATCATGGCCGGTGAGCCATATGATTGCCCGCAAAAACCTTTTGGTGGTGGTGAAGATTTTATCTGGAGTCCAGATGGAAAGCATGTAGTGTATGTGACGAAGAAGAAGTTTGGAAAAGATTATGCGATAAGTACAAACACCGATCTCTATGACTATGACATCACAACAGGCGAAACAAAAGATCTGACGGAAAACCGGAAAGGGTATGATGTTAGTCCCGCCTTCAGCAACGACGGAACCCTTGCGTGGATCAGCTTGGAAAGGGATGGGTATGAATCCGACAAAGCGGACATCGTGGCTTCTACGGGCATGGGTGTAGTGAATCTTACAAAACAGCAAGATCTAATTCATGTTGCCGGGTTCAGGTGGAGTGAAGATGGAAAAAATATTTTCTTTTGGGCGCCAATTAACGGCACCGAGCAATTATTCGAAGTAGATTATACAGGAGCCACACAAAAACTACCCGAGGTTCGTCAAATTACCAATGGCGATTTTGATATTACAGGTATGGTAGGTCAAGCAGGGAACGTGCTGATTGTATCAAGATGCGATATGAATCATGCCACCGAACTATATGCCGTTGATATCGGGAATGGCAATATGAAAAAGCTGACGTATGTCAACGACTCGGTTTTTGATTCAATAGATAAATGCAAGACAGAAAGGAGATGGGTGACAACAACCGATAATAAAAAAATGTTGGTTTGGGTTATTTACCCACCCGGCTTTGATTCAACAAAAAAATATCCCACATTATTGTATTGCCAGGGAGGTCCGCAGGCACCATTAACCCAGGCATACTCGTACCGGTGGAATTTTCAGTTGATAGCTTCACAAGGGTATATTGTTGTGGCACCAAACAGGCGGGGAATGCCGGGGCATGGAACCAAATGGAATGAGCAGGTGAGCAAGGACTGGGGCGGACAGGTAATGAAAGATTACTTGTCGGCCATTGACGCAGTAAGTA
>DASXOT010000360.1:0-12476 GCA_036494065.1 Chitinophagaceae bacterium | reverse complement strand
TTTTTGCCCTTTGCCTAAAGATGGAATTACTGAGCCGGTTATTTTTAGAGCTGTTGATGTCGTGATTTTTTTAAGAAACTCATCGTCATATTTTCCCAGTTCAACAACGATTTGCAAATTGGTATTTGTCGAACCATCATTCAAAGCGATAAACTGTTTGTTTCTGAATGTACGCACCCAACCCATCACGGTGGCTTCCTGGTTGTTCGGTTCGATGTTTAGCAGTTCTTTGATCTTTACTCTCTTGTTGAACATAAATAAAATTAGAGCGGCAAAGATAACCACTGATTGCGCTGAATTAAAGCATAAAAATCATGTTTCTGATAGGTCTTAGCTTTCTTATTTGAATGAACAAGCCTGCCGGAGAGTTTTACTTTAACCGCCTCGACATTCCCTTGCAATGCACAAAGGATGGGGTTTCTGACGGGCGTTTCGGGCTAAACCGTGTGGATAAAAATTTTTAATTTCAGCAATTTCGACGTATAATTGCAAAAGAAAACGGCCTGATAAGCTCATTACCCCTTAGTTAGCTGATCGGTATTTTTTAAAGTTCCCATTCAAATAACCTAAAATTTCAGTTTTTAAGATTGGTGACAAGAGATTTGGTGATTAACCTCAACATTTTGTATGTACGACATTCTTCAACTGAACGACATGATCGTTCCCGAGCTGTTAGATATAGCTGAACAGCTTAAAATTCCTAATTCAAAAAAAATGGACAAGCAAGAACTTGTCTATAAAATTCTTGACAGCCAGGCGATAGCCGGTGCAAAGAGCGGAGCAGCCAACGACGCCAAAACAAGACAACGTAAACGTATTGTAAAAGCTACAACAAGTAACACCACAGAAGAAGCCATCGTGGAATCAAATGAAAAAAAACCCGTGAAAAAAATTAATATTAAAAAAGACGAAAAGCCCATTCATAAAAAAGGGCGTAAAAAAGAAGAAGTGGAAGAATCGTCATCAGATGAATTCTCTTCTAATGATGAAGAAGTTGAAATTCCGGAAACCACTGACACTTCGGAGATCATTTCATCCGATCATGAAAATGGTGCTGAAACAGAAACATCGCCAACTCAGCCTGCAAAGATCTATCCCCAACGCCGCGACCAGGCATTCAATATAGAATTTGATGGAGTGATCATGAGCGAGGGTGTACTTGAAATGATGCCCGATGGCTATGGCTTCCTTCGTTCTTCCGATTATAACTATTTGTCTTCCCCTGATGATGTGTATGTATCTCCATCACAGATAAAATTGTTTGGTTTAAAAACAGGTGATACGGTATTTGGCGCCGTTCGACCGCCAAAGGAAGGTGAAAAATATTTTGCCTTGCTAAAAGTTGATACGATCAATGGTAAACGACCCGAAGAGGTGCGTGACCGTGTGCCTTTTGATTACCTGACTCCATTGTTTCCGTATGAGAAGATGAATCTTTTCACTGTACCATCTGACTACTCAACCCGGATCATGGATTTGTTTACCCCAATAGGAAAAGGCCAGCGTGGATTGATCGTTGCCCAACCAAAGACGGGAAAAACAATGTTGCTGAAAGCCGTTGCTAATGCAATAGCCTCAAACCATCCTGAATGCTATTTGATGGTGGTACTCGTCGATGAACGACCTGAAGAAGTCACCGACATGGAAAGAAGTGTAAAGGCTGAAGTGATTGCTTCGACCTTTGATGAACCCGCAGAAAAACATGTAAAAGTTTCGACGATCGCTTTACAAAAAGCAAAACGTCTTGTCGAATGCGGCCATGATGTGGTGATATTGCTTGACTCAATTACGCGGTTGGCTCGCGCTCATAATACAGTTGCTCCGGCGAGCGGAAAAGTTTTATCAGGCGGTGTTGAAGCGAATGCGATGCAAAAGCCTAAGCAATTCTTTGGAGCGGCACGTAAAATTGAGAATGGCGGATCTCTCACCATTCTTGCAACTGCATTGATCGATACAGGTTCAAAAATGGATGAAGTAATCTTTGAAGAATTTAAAGGAACAGGAAATATGGAATTGCAATTGGATAGAAAACTTTCCAATAGGCGTATTTATCCTGCCATTGACCTTACTGCATCTTCTACCCGTAGGGACGATCTGCTCCTTGAACGAGATGTACTGCAACGCATGAACCTGCTTCGCGTTTATCTCACTGATATGAATACAGAAGAAGCCATGAATGAATTGTTAAAGAGAATGAAGGGCACGAAGAGTAATGAGGAATTTTTGGCAAGTATGAATGGATGATAACTACCTTTTAATGATACTGTTGAAAGCTGTCTGCAAGGCAGCTTTTCTTTTTAGAGATCGCCGCGTTTACACAACAGAGTACGTGTGAATTCGTTATTAGCTGGATATCCAATAACGTCATGAAGACCTTATATTTTATTGTTTTTTTCTTTCTTTTCCCCGTTGCGCTATTTTGCCAAACCATTCATGGAATTTGGACGGGAACGCTTGCAAATGACAGTACACATCGTAAACAAAACTTTGAGCTGGGGCTGAGCGAGTATAGAGGCAAGATTACAGGATACTCTTACACAACGTTCATCGATAACGATACGCTTTATTACAGTATAAAACGCATAAAGGCGGAAAGAAAAGATGGAAACCTTGTAATTGAAGATGAAGAAATGGTTGCTAACAATTTCCCTGAAAAAGCGGCAAAGCATGTAAAGCAAACAACTACCTTTCCTTTGATCAATGATAGTACCATCGACATTGCTGATGGCCGATGGAGTACCAATCAAACAAAGAGATATTATTCTATCAGTGGGTCGGCAACCGTCCGGGAACAGGATGATGAGCAAAAATCTGATCTGCTTGCTCACTTGCAGGAAGCTAAAATAAAAACCGATATAGCAGTAGATCAAAAGAAGAAGAAAACAGACAATGTTATTGCAAAGAATTTGTCAATCGAATCGTCAACAACTTCTTTAGGCACCCGCAATCAAAAGACAGATATCGCAACTTTGTCAAAACAGGATAAAAAAGATAATGAGACTACCAATAAGATAAGTGATAGTAAACAGGTTGACACCGGCACAATACAAAAAACATCTGTTGCGAGGAATGATAAAGCCGTAAATACAAGCCAGGCAAATTCTATAATGAATCAACCTGCTACTAAAAATGACAAGGGGCAAGCAACAAGCAACATTTCTACTGTTGATTCATCCGTAACAAAGGAGAAAAATTTAGCGAATAACAATTCGAATAATCCTAACCTGGTTAACGTCAAAAAAGACGAAACGACTACCCTGGCCAGACCCGTTGCTAAAAAGGATTCCGTTGTTCAAGGCGCTCAAAAGACTGATCAACCTCTCGCTAAAATTTCCGATCGGAAAGTAAATAATTCAACCGTCACTAATACCAATGTAAACCCAACGAAGAATCCGGTTGACGGCAACAAAGAACTACCGGCAACTGTCGCAGGCAGGAAGAATGAAGTAATGCAGGATGTCTTTTTCAAGAATGACAGCCTCGTACTAGCACTTTACGACAACGGCATCGTGGATGGTGATACAGTAAGCGTATTCTTAAATGGCGAAACGATTATGTCCAGGCAGATGCTAAAATCGGTAGCTACAAAAAAGACAATTTATATTTCTCCAAAAATGGATTCAGTTCAACTCGTTCTTTTTGCCGAGAACCTTGGCACCATTCCACCAAATACCGGCTTGCTCACTGTACGCGATGGTGAAGAAGTTTACCAGGTTCACTTTACAGCCGACCTTCAGAACAATGCATCTATTATTTTAAGAAGAAAGAAGAACTAATTATTGTTCATAGGGAGATGGGCTGATGGAAGTCCAACCTCCATCGATTACCAGGCTTTGGCCGGTAATATGTTTTGCTTTTTTGGATACAAGGAATAATGCGGCCTGGGCTACATCTAAAGGATGGGCCGGCCTACCCATTGGAGTAATCTTTGACCATGTATTTTCATAGTCTTTGTCTTCTCTTGTTCTTTCGGTCATTGTAGAACCGGGGGCTATGGCATTTACTGTAATATGGCAGGGGGACAATTCGATTACAAGATTTTTTGCAAGTAATTCAAGCGCTGCTTTTGTCATGCCATAAGCTGCTAAATTTTTATGTGCCTGGTGTGCTGTAACAGACGACATAAACAAAATACTGCCGCCGGTATTTTGTTCCTTCATTTTTTTTGCTGCCGCTTGAGCCAAAAAAAAACTACCACCCAGGTTTGTCTGCATAACTTTGAAAAATGCAGTTGCCGTATATTCAAAAAAATCGCCGAACAACGTTATGCCAGCGTTGGCAATAACAATGTTAATTTGTCCAAATTCACTTACAGCGGTATTTACCATTTGTTGAATAAAAGAAATATCGCCGGCATCACCTGTCAGTCCATAACAGCCACCATAATTCTCGTTAATTTTTTCGACAGCTTTTTTTGTTAGTGCAGGGTCTATATCATTTAATAAAACGAAAGCACCGTTTGCGGCTAGCTGTGTACAGATTTCAAGGCCAATGCCCTGGCCGGCTCCAGTTACAATTGCGGCCTGTCCTTCAAAATCGCTTGATAGCTGATTCAATTTCTGAGTGGGCATCGTGTAAAGATACGGGAGTCGAAAGTTCAGGGTCAGTAGCCATTAACCAGGTGTGAGCCTGACTCTGACAGCAATGGCCAATTGCTCTTGATCTGAATTAGTCTTCATTTAATCTTGCCGCACGCGCAGATATGTTTAAGTCTATACAGCTTAAACATTCTTATTATTTTTCTGCCTGCCTCTTCTAATGAAAGGTATCGGAAGACATTTGCTTGTGAGCGAATCATTTTCAAGCAGGGAGATCATTGTAAGGATTTAAATAACCTTGTCTGAATTTCCCCGCCCCGGCCGGGGTCCCTCCCTCCCCCACCTACCAGCCAACCGGTTTACCTTTTTTGTGAAATGCCTGCTATCCCGCAATAAGGTGACCATTCAATACCAGGCTCTATCACCCATACACAAGTATTACCAAACGTGGCAAATCAATTCAACCTGTTTGTCATGGATACGTAATCTTAAAATCGGGATAAACGACTAAAATGTATACATCAGATTGCAAATATCCATTTTCAAAGAGGTCGGGCAATGAGAAAAATAATCTATATAAATGGAAAAAAACGGATGGAATTCGATTGATAAACATCTTTTGACCTAGCCAAACTTATTTGTCAGATCAACTGGTCATTTCAAGAAATGACTCCTGACTCCGAGCTCCTGCTCATCCGTTTCTAATAAAAATGCGATTGGCCCCGCCTGATTGGTTGTTCTTCTGCATTTCGTCCATCATTTTGTTTCGTTCTTCACTGAACTGTTGTGGTGAAACTTTTTTTCCTTTGGTGGGAGCTTTGACTGAAGACAAATCAGTTTGAGGAGAAATCTCAAGGACTTTATATACAGTGCGCCCGTTATTCATATCAAGCAAAAGGATCAGTCCCGGCAACTGCCCTTGCACTTCAGGTCCGGCTGGTACTGGTATATCCGATGTAAACCATGCAATGTAGACACTAGTATCCGGCACTTCCTTTTTTTCCATTTTTCCATTATCAATGTTCATTTGCATGCGTTTCCCGATGTTTTGCGCTACGGCTTTTTGGCAGGCGTGACCCAGGATAGTTTGCGTTTCACCTGTCAGTTTCCAGCTCAGTGCATGGATGCTATCTTCCACGATGAAATTTTTGCCAAATATTTCCCGCTGCTCAATACTCCTGGAGGCAGCAAAATCATAAAACGAAATATCGTTCTGTCCTGCCGTGACCATTTTTATTTGCATACCATTGCCCGAAAATTCATCACTGTTGTCATCTTCGTCTATATGCTGCCAAATTGATCGGTTGTTGCCGAACTTTAATTCGAATTTGTCCGAACGCGTTTTGGGAAGCGCTTGTGAAATGGCGTCATTATCGTTAATCCTCAGTTGCATTTGTATTGTCCGCTCATAAATCACTTTTCCTTCTTTTTGCTGAGAATGTAGCAATCCGCTTATGAATAAAATATTTGCAAGCACAAGAAATAATTTTCTCATAATCTTATTTTTTTCAAAACTATCATATCGGAAAGCACGAAGAAGTTAACACACCTTTCATTAAGGTTAATAAAAGTTAACGGGCGGAACATCCCTAAAACAAATGGCTAAATTTGTTCGATGAAGAAGCGGAGGACGACCATACCTGATCCAATATTAATGCTTGTTTCAATGTTAATCATTGCCGGCTTCCAGATATACTGGTTAAAGAACAATTATGACCGGGAAAAACATTCATTGCAGATCAAAACAAATTCCGCGTTCCAGGAAACAATAAGGCATTTGCAGGTGATCAAGTTAAAGTTGAGCTACATAGACTCGGACGACTCGCTTCACAATGGCAAATTACGACTGATAGTAAGTGATGATCACCGGCAACAAGGAATAAAATCCAAAATTGCTCCCAACCATGAGATCGTCCAGATGGTAAATGCGATGCGGAGCGAAATAATTGATACGGTAAAAGGACAAAAAAGCGACTCCACGACGGCTATTTCAATGAATATAAAAGAAGATACCGGAAGCAGGGAATTGCCCCGGATAAGGTTCACAAAAAGACTCGATAGCACTAATAAATTCTTTAGAGTTCTATACGGTATTGATTCATTGCAGGACTCACTTAGGCTATCGGACATTAATGCTGCCTATAGAAAAGAAATGGAGGAAGAGAATATATTGGTGCCATTTACAACCACCCGGCTGCAAAAGGCTACAGGTAATGAAGATGATCCTGATTTTTCAGAGGCAACCGTTGGATTTGCACAGCCGGTCACCTATCGACTTGAACTGGGAAATACATTTGGCTATTTAATTAAAAAAATAACCGTTCCAATCTTGTTTTCCCTATTTCTCGTGGGCATTACCGTGCTGTCATTTCTTTTATTGTATAAAAACCTTTTAAGACAGCGGAGGCTGGCAGAGCTAAAAAATGAATTTATTGGGAATATTACCCATGAATTAAAAACTCCTATTGCCACAGTTGCCGTAGCGATTGAAGCGCTGCGGAATTTTAATGCTATTCGGGATCCTCAAAGAACGAAGGAATATCTTGATATTTCTGCGAACGAATTACAACGCCTCAGTTTGCTGGTCGATAAAGTATTGAAGCTGTCCATGTTTGAGAATAAAGAAGTAGAGTTGAAAAAAGAGACATTCGATATGCGGGAACTGCTAAATGAAATACTAAACATTATGAAGTTGCAGTTTGAAAAGCACCAGGCGAGAATCAACACATATATAGAAGGAAACAATTTTACCATCGAAGCCGACAGGCTTCATATTACCAGCGTGCTGTATAATTTGCTTGATAATGCTTTAAAATACAGTAATCAGAACCCGGTTATCGAGGTGAAATTATCCGAACTCCCAAATGACATTATTGAATTGAAAATTGCAGATAACGGCATTGGGATCGCAAAAGAGTACAGGCAAAAGATATTTGAAAAATTTTTCCGGGTGCCCACAGGGGACAAACATAATACTAAAGGGTATGGACTGGGGTTAAGCTATGTTTCAGAAATAGTACATCGGCACATGGGTATTATCACTGTGGACAGTGAATTGGAAAAAGGCACGACTTTTACTGTAATGCTTCCACGAAAAGAAGCAGACGTGATACATTTCGATGACAAAAGAAAGATTTATAAGAAAACCGTAAAAATATAATTGATAAAAACGGCACAATCGACATGAGCAAAACAAAGGTCTTTTACGTAGAAGATGAACTTTTCCTCGCCCGAATAGTAAAGGAAAGTCTTGAGAGTCGTGACTTTGATGTGATCATGGAAAACGATGGAGCTAAAGCGATCGAAATTTTTAAAAAATGCAAACCTGACATTTGTGTATTGGACATCATGTTGCCGAATAAAGATGGATTTGCTATTGCCGACGAAATAAGAGAGCTGAATGAAGATATTCCTATCATTTTTCTAACTGCCAAAACACAAACCGAAGACGTAGTCAAAGGATTTACCCTGGGTGGTAATGACTATGTGCGCAAGCCGTTTAGCATGGAAGAGCTGATCGTTCGAATTCAAAATTTGCTCCGTGCAAAAACTGATCAGCCAAAAAAGATTAACGTCGACTCAGTAACAATCGGCAAATACAATTTTCAAATAAACCGGCAAGTCTTAAACAATGGAAAGGAAGATCGAAAGCTTTCTTTCAGAGAGAGTGAACTGCTAAAACTGTTATACGAAAACAGGGAAAAAATCATTGGCAGAAAGGATATTCTAAACCTGCTCTGGGGCAACGACTCCTTCTTTAACTCACGTAATCTGGATGTATATATTACAAAACTCCGTAGTTTCTTAAAAGATGATCCTTCCCTGGAAATTATTACAATAAAGGGCATTGGATATCGGTTTGTTGTGAGTTAATTATTTTTGAAGGATAACTTAATCAATTGACCGATACAAAAATTTACAAGGCAGACAAGATCTTTACTGGAAATAACTGGTTAACCAACCAAGCCGTTATTATCATTGATGGGATTATCGATAATATAATCCCGGCGTCATCCTTAGATAGGGAGATGCCAACCGAGTCGCTACAAGGTTGTTTTATTGCGCCTGCGTTTATCGATTTGCAGATCTATGGAGCTCACAAGAAGCTTTTTGCGGTTTATCCTGAACCAGATTCGTTACAAAAATTGAATGAATACTGTATTGGTGGCGGTGCTGCGTATTGTTTGCCAACAGCCGCAACTAATACTATAGATGTATTTTACAAATGCATTGACGCGATACGCGATTATTGGAAGCAGGATGGTGAGGGCATCCTGGGTTTTCATATCGAAGGCCCCTGGATAAATCCAATTAAAAGAGGTGCGCACATTGAATCATTTATCCATTCTCCAACCATAAACGAAGCCAGAGAACTTCTCGACTATGGCGAAGGCGTTATAAAAATAATAACCCTGGCACCGGAAGTTTGTAGTGCTGAGGTAATCAAATTGATCCAGGGTCGGGGGATAATCATTTCTGCAGGACATAGTAACGCCACCTATAAACAAGGTGTTGCTGCTTTCAAAAGCGGGATCAGGATGGCTACTCATTTATACAATGCGATGAGCCCTCTGCAACATCGTGAACCTGGATTGGTAGGTGCGATATTTAATGATGCAAACACTCGTTGCAGTGTTATTCCGGATGGACATCATGTCGACTACGCAGCCATTCGCATTGCAAAAAAAATAATGGGTGAGCGATTGTTTACCATCACCGATGCGGTGACGGAGACAAATGAAGGATATTATCAGCATTACCTGGCAGGTGATAAATACGAAGCAGCCGGCATTTTGAGCGGTTCTGCACTAACCATGCACAAGGCATTTCAAAATTTGATAAAATATGCAGGCATTGATATAGATGAAGCATTACGGATGTGCAGCCTTTATCCGGCCAAAGTGGTAGGAATGGAAAACAAATTGGGAAAGATCGAAAAAGGTTATTATGCCAAAATGATTGTGATTAACGATCAAATGGAATTGATTAAAACCATCACCTGAAATAACTTTCAGAAATTCCTATCCTTAATTATCTTGCATAAGTGCACCGCCATATTATTTATATCATCAACCCCATTTCAGGTACAAGGAAAAAATCAGGGTTACAAAAATTAATCGAGGATAAAACAAAAGAGCGGCAAATCCTCTTTCACATCTTTCCGTCTGTTGCGAGTGGTGATTATTCTTTTTTGAGCCCTATCATTAAGGAACAAAAGGTGACCGACATTGTAGTGGCGGGTGGAGACGGAACCATTAGCCAGGTAGTAGGAAGCCTGATGAATGAAAATGTAAATTTTGGAGTGATCCCCTGTGGTTCTGGAAATGGGCTGGCAATGACGGCTGGCATTTCGAAACAACCTCTAAAGGCACTTGAGATAATCTTCAATAGCCCTGCCAAATTAATTGATGGCTTCTTCATCAATGATCATTTCTCGTGTATGCTCACAGGAATTGGGTTCGATGCAAAAGTCGCGCATGAATTTGCCCGGCAACCTAAACGGGGTTTAAAAACTTATGCCATTTTAGTAAGCAAAAATTTTCTATCCGCGAAGTCTTACCATTTTACCATTGAAAGTAATGGTCTCACATTTTCTACGGAAGCCTTTTTCATCAGTATCGCCAACAGTAATCAGTTTGGAAATAATTTTACAATTGCGCCGAAAGCGCTACTGGCAGATGGACTTCTTGATATCGTGATCGTAAAAAAGACTGCCAAACCACTTTTACTATATAACCTCATCAAACAAATTCTTGCAGGCAAACTGCAAAAAATGGAAACCTCGCTAAAGCTGCCTGTTATTTATTTTCAAACAAGGGAGCTATCTATAAAAAATGAAAGTCTCGCCCCTGTGCATATCGATGGTGATCCCTCAGAAACGCCGGAGAAACTATCTATAAAAATTGTTCCCGAATGCTTCCGCCTTATTCAACCTTCCTGACTGCGATAGAATCTTTTTGAACAAAGTATTGCTGTACGCGAAGGAGCGATTTTTTGTTGTATTCTGAATTTAATGCAAACGCAATATTTGTTTTTTCGCTTTGTGTTAGATGAAAATTTAGAGCAGCTTTGCTCTCCTCATTATCGGCCACATACTGGAAGCTTACTTTATAAATTGTATAAGGAAGGTTTTTACTGTAATAGCTCATCATATCATTTTGGAAATACTCCATCATCTTATACCAGTTATGCTGGAGCAAAAAGAATGGTTTTGTAATATGGTCGCTCATATTATCGAAGTAATATGGATTTTCCCAACCACCCGCCTCCCTGTCGCGCAGCTGTATGATCAAAACTCCTTTTGTGTTTTCTTTTATCCAATCGTCAAAGTTGGAAAGAAATCGCAAGGCGGTTTCCTGACCATAGTTGTCGCGCAGACCGGCATCCATTACATCGATAATTGGGTCGGATGGGAGCCATACATTAGGCAACACGATTGGAAAAGTGGCGTTCATTCGCAATGCGGTAAGTATGCTAAGATTATACGGGTCCTGTTTAGCAAAGAAGGACGTGAAATCAATCAGATCAGGATCGGTTGCAGGAAAATGCGTGGTATCTTGTCTTCCCTGCATCATAAATCGGATGGGCTGCGTACTGATAACCATTTTTCTTCCATCCCTGCTCACAGTGGAGCTAAAAAAAAGTAATGGGATGGTTGCATTGTATTCGTCCTGCCTGTAATCACCAAGATGCTTGTTCAACAGACCCTCAGTATTTTCACTCAATTTCATTTCAAATGCATAACCCCGATCCTTCACGTAAGAATATGGCCCCACTTTAAATCGTTGTGCAGGAGCTATGAGGTCTCTCGCCACAAACGATGAAAACAAAGGGTTCAGTAGATCACCAGATATCTCATCCACATATTTTCTGTTACGCAGATCGATGCTCGTATCTTTTTGTTTTTGTAAATACAGTTCCCGGAAGTAGGAGGCGCTCAACATTCCTCCTGATGCCCCGGTGATCAGGAAGGTTTTTTTCATCAACTCTCCATGGGTAATGCTATCAATTTTTTGCAATGCATTCATAGTAAAGGCAGCACTTCTGTTACCACCTCCGCTGGTGTTAATTACTACCAATAAAGGCTTTTCTTCATTTTGTTTTCTCTTCCAGTTTTCAAGAATATGGATCATATTCTCCCTATCCGTTTCCTGGTTTTGCGGACTGCATAAATCCATCAGGCTTTCGCGGGAATACGCCGGTCGCTCAGTCCGGTTAGAATAGTTTAAGCCGTATGCTTTATTTCGGGGATCGATCCATTGAAGTTTATAGAATATATTTAAGACTACGATCAACGTAATGAGATAGGGAACACTCCAGCTTTGCAGAAAATAAGTAAAAGCGGCCGACACACCAATCAAAATGGCAAACAAAATAGTAATACTTGCAGCGGCGGGTATTTGAAAAAAACGATTTTCCAGGAAAAATCCAATAATGAGCAGGAACAGGAATGCAAAAATAATAGCGATAACTGCTGCAAAATGGTGCCTTTTGAAAAGCGTATCAATAAATTCCTGCGTGTAATGTGAAACGTTTCGGACTTTTTTTACAGTCGAGGGAGTTTCGAGATACCATTCAACTTTCAAAATATTTTCATTACTTGTCTTATTGGAATGTTGGCGCAGGTGCGTAATATACTCCTTCGGGTTTTTCATAATGGGAATCATTCTTCTCAGGATAGTTCTGTCGGCGCCAAAAAAATAAATAAATGAAACGGTAAGAATGAAAAGCAACCCACTGACGAAACCTCCACTTAGGAAAATAATATCGACGGTTGGGATCAATTCCTTATAATGATCGAATTGCCAGGCTTTATAAAAATAAAAGAGTAAGAATAGGAGCGGGATGACACTGTTATTGATACAATAACGTAAAAATGGGTTGCTTGCCGTAGCAAGGAATTTGAAATAGCGGCTGAATAAAATAAAGGTGGCAATG
>DASXOT010000359.1:0-4215 GCA_036494065.1 Chitinophagaceae bacterium | reverse complement strand
TCTAATCTTCATCTTGTTTTTTCATCCTGTTTTTGCGCAGGTTAGTTTCAGGACTATTGTTCCTCAGCGCCCTGTAACTGCCGGTGAATCATTCCAGGTGCAATACATCATTGAAAACGCGACAAACATTTCTAATTTTTCGCCTCCTGACTTTTCGGGCCTGAGAGTTGTTACGGGACCCCATATTTACACAGATCGTAAGACCAACTCGGCTAAAAACCTGGTGCTGACGCTTGTTGCAAAAAATGAAGGAAAATTTAAAATCCCGGGAGCCATGTGTTTAATCGATGGTCAACTGCTGACCAGCAATGATGTCTTTGTGCAAGTCGTTTCGTCAAAAGACTCAGATGAATCCTCTTATTATTTAAGGCCGGGAGAAGATCCCATAAAAAAAATCCATAACAACCTGTTTTTGAAGCTGACCATTGACAAGCAGACATGTTTTATTGGGGAACCGCTTGTTGCCACATTCAAACTATACTCGAGACTTCAGTCAAAATCCAATCGCAGGAAGAGCTGGATGGGCATTGGTTGACGTACATACCATTCGAAAACTTCAACTATATCCACTCGAAGCAGGTTTATTCACGATCGACCCGATGGAGCTGAGTAACCAGGTTGAATTTTCGCAGAATGAAGAAACTCAAAAATCAAAGCAGTCCGTCACCGAAAACATGTATAATAATGGTAGCGATACAGCAAATGCAAATAGCACGCGCGTGTATGAGACTAATATAAAAAGCGCGCCGATCGTTATTAACGTCAAACCTCTTCCCCGCAAGAATTTTATCGATACGTTTACGGGGGCAGTGGGCAACTTCTCCCTTAATGCCTTCGTGGAAAAGGATACCGTCTCAAAAAACGAAGAAGATTCTATGCTGATAGAAATAAATGGTGATGGAAATTTTCAAAGGGTAAATGCGCCACAGGTCACGTGGCCGAATGTTTTCGAAGTCTTTGAACCAGCAGTAAAAGATACTTTCGACAAGGCACGGGTTCCATTGACGGGCCAACGGCAATTCAAATTCGTTTTTGTTAGCAATAAGCCGGGCATTTATACAATTCCCCCGGTCTCATTTTCCTTTTTCGATCTCAAGAGCAAAACCTATAAAACAATTTCAACACGGTCATTTGAAATATTTGTTAGTGAGAAAAACAAGCCTAAGAGCGCAGCGGACGCCTCTTCTCTGATTCCAACCAAGGCAGGTGGTGGATTGAATTGGTTATTAATTGCTGCCAGCGCCCTTGCTGTAATGGCCGTGGTCCTGTTGTGGATTAAGGACAGACAAAGGAAACTGAAAAGGCAAGAGCAAAATAAGATTATAGAGTTACCTAAAGACCCCGTTTCGGTCCACGAACTGTTGATACCGGCTAAATCTTACATAACCTCTGATGATGTTGCTTTTTATGACGCACTTGATCGCTCGATATGGAACTACCTTAATGACAGGTTTTCTGTTTCCAATACATCCATGATCAAAAAAGAATTATCAAATATTCTGCATTCACGCGGAGTCAATCGCGAGCTAAGTAACGGCTTGGTGGAAATCATTCATCAATGTGAAACGGGGATTTATACAAAGGCAGTGTTGAACTTCGATAAAACTGAATTACTCGACAAGACCCGCGAAATTCTTTTGACCATTGACAAATCGATCGTCACAGAAAACGGTTAAATGGCTATTCCGCATATTTATAGCCGACACCCCTTACCGAGTGAAAGAATTTGGGATTGCGACTGTCTTCCTCAAAATATTTTCGAAAGTTGAGAATGAAATTATCGATGGTCCTTGTAGTGGGATAAACATTGTAGCCCCAAACCGCCTGCAAAATCTTTTCCCGTGGGACCACTTCGTTTTTGTTCTCGATCAAAAGTTTCAACAACATACTTTCCTTTTTGCTCAACTGAACTTTCTGACCATTTTTAATCAGTGCTTCCTGGGCCTTAAAGTTGATTGTATTGTTTCCAAAAACATATATATCCCCAACGGTAGATTTATCCTGAAGCTTTTTGTTTTTTTCAATCAGCTTTTGAACGCGAAGTATCAACTCTTCAAGATTAAAGGGCTTTGTCAGGTAATCGTCGGCACCTTTCTTCAATCCAAGTACCCTATCGGCGCTGGTATTCTTTGCGCTCAGAATTAATATCGGCACTTCAATATTCTGCAGCCGGATCATTTCTGTTACATTAATACCGTCCATTTCCGGCAACATCACATCCATGATGATCAGGTCAAAATATTCTGCATCCACCGCCTTCATGGCAGCGGCCCCGGTGAAGGCTGATGTAACTTCGTAGCCTTCCAATTCAAGATTAAGCCTTAAGGCTTCGTGCAGGTTTTCTTCATCTTCCACCAACAATATGGATGGTTTCTTTTCTTCTGTCACTTGATTTTTTATTAACACTGAACAACTTGATGAGGCTAGCCGCTTTCTTTAAAAGTAACTACAAAATTACTTCCACCGGAAATATTATCTGTCACGGAGATATCAGCGATGTGATCTTCGGCAATCTTTTTGCAAAGATAAAGGCCTAGGCCTGTACCCTGCGTCCGCCGTGTGGCTTCATCACCAATGCGGTAGAATTTTTTAAAGATATTTTTTCTTTCATTCACAGGTATGCCAGGGCCCTCGTCAATGATTTCAAGTTTTATGTATTTGTCATTTTCACGCAACCGGCAGGTGATGGGTTTTTCCTTCGGTGAGTATTTAACAGCATTTTCCAATAGATTATTAATAAGTAATTGTAACAAAAGCGGATCGCCTTTCACGTCCATATCAGGTTGGATATGGTCAATAAATTTTCTTTCGGGAAGACGATGTACAAAATTTCTAATACAATCCCTTAGCAGATCACTTAGATCAAGGTCTTCCTTTGAAAGTGGATACCCTTCACCTTCAAGTTGTGAAGATATCAGGATATTGTTCGTTAATGTATTAAGTCTTTCTGTTTCCTCAAGAGTCATTCTTATCAATTTTTTTTGCCGATCGGCATCCAATTGATGTTTTTGTAAGGTTTCAAGGTTCAATCTCGCCACCGAGATGGGCGTCTTGAGTTCATGAGTAACGGCCATCATAAAGTTTTGTTGCTGTTGTTGAAAACGGATTTGCCGACGAACAGACCGAAAAACAAAAGCGGCGCCGACGAGGATCAAAAGAAGGAAAGTGGAGCCTTCGCTTATATACTTAAACAGGTTTCTTTTATGTTCTTGTTCTAATTTGGCTACCGCCGCTCGATAAAATTCAGGATCGCGGGATTGAGCAGTTGCGATGTTTAACTGGCTCAGTTTGAAATCGGTCATTTGCTGGTTTTGCTTTTCGAGGGAGATAAACCACCATACAAGAGCAGCAACAATGTAAAAAAGAAGAAGCCAATAGATGGCGGTAGCAACACGAATTCTCTTTTTGTTTTTGTCCGGCATAAGGATCGGTGCTTACTGCTTTTTTTCCATTCGCAATCCTACATCCATTACATTTTCCAGCGGATCTTCTCTCATGATTTGTTCCACCTTAAAATGATAAAGGCCGGCTTTTAAATATTGTGGATCGGTTAACTTGATCCGATGCTCATACACATCATCCATGCCGGAAGCCAGCCATTTCTCGTTATTGGCCAACTGTAATTCGAAAAAAGCTTTATGCAAAGTATCACCCGGAGGCTGAGAATATAAATTGATCCAGATGTTATTGTAGTTATATTTTTCATTGTGCCTTAACACCAGGAAAAGCTCGTAGCGTACTGTTGTATCCTTTATGGCAAATGTAAATTCCGGCTTAAAGCTACTTTTCCATTTAAAACCTGGGATGGTTGCGTCTTTTTCATAAAGATCAACGGTGGTACAGGAACAAATAAATAGCGCGCAGATGAGAAGAAGTAACAAACAGGTTTTTACCAACTTCATTCCACAAATATATTGAAGAAGGCACAAGGTTCAAGGTGCAAGATTCAAGTAACAAATGTCCACGGGAAATACACGATCTGGATCTGCAGTTCCTTTTGAATAGCTTTTTTAAATAATGAAAATGTGAGGTGCAACACGTTTCCGGGTTGAGTGATCGGGAGTTTAATTGCCTGGAAAGTTTAAATTTTTAATCTGACTTGAACCTCGCCGCTTATTTCCTAATCCGTATGCCATATGCCTTCACAGCACGTTCAATATTTGTTCTTTTGCCTTTTCCAGTTCATCCTTCATTATTACAACACATTTTTGAATG
>DASXOT010000358.1:0-4028 GCA_036494065.1 Chitinophagaceae bacterium | reverse complement strand
AGTTTTGGAGAGTCGTGGATATCTTTATGATGCTTCCACTCTGCCCACTTATCTGGGTCCGCTGGCACGCATGTACTATTTCAAAAAATCCGATCTGTCAAAGGAAGAAAAAAAGGCAAGAAAAGAATTGTTTGGAAAGTTTAGCGAAGGATTCAGGAAGTTGAAACCATATAGATGGGACCTGGGAAATGATAAAAATATTACAGAGATCCCGGTGACGACGATGCCGATTTTCAAAACTCCTTTTCATCTCAGTTATTTGATCTATCTCGGTAATATTTCAAAGGGGCTTATGAAATTTTATTTGGGCACGGCCATCAGGATGTGTAAGATCACAAACACGCCCATTAGCTTTTTACTTCACCCTCTTGACCTTATTGGTGGAGATCAAATTACGCAGCTGGCTTTTTTCCCTGGAATGAATGTAGCAAGCTCCAGGAAAGTAGAGATTTTCAAAGAAGTCATTCGAAGCCTGGCAAAGCACTATGAATTTGTGAATATGAGCCAGCATTATAAAGAGATAGCGGCAGTTTCAAAATTAAAAAAAATCAAGGTTTGAGTTATTTTACCTGTGTAACGTTAATGGTATCTTCATCAAAGCTAGCAAGGCCAATCGAGCCTTGTCGATAGGACATTTAGTCTTAGCCTATTGATTTTAGAATTATTATTTGCAGGAGAATATGACCGGCTTTGTATTTTGAATGCACGATTATCTGTGTACGGATATAATGAAACCTGTAATAGATAAATTTGTTGCATTTTCATTTATGTCTAAAACAGCCTCCAGAACGAAAATAATCATGATCCCGGGAAAAATAATTTCAAATTCATATCAAAAAACCAATAGAAATGGCAGGAAATAAACCATTCATAACTGTAGTTGCTCCGTGTTACAACGAGGAGGCTATCCTGGAAAATAATGTTGAAAAAATTGTCAACTACTTAAAAAGCAAGCAGGACAAATATGACTGGGAAATTTTGCTCGTCAATGATGGTAGTAAAGACAACACTGCTGCTATCGCTGATGAATTGGCGAAGCGCCTTGACCATGTACGAGTCATTCATCATCCCGTTAATCTTAACCTGGGTCATGCACTCCAAACGGGTTTTCGGAATGCAAAAGGCGATATCATCGTAGTGCTGGATGTTGACCTGAGCTATTCTGTCGATCATATCGAAACAATGGTTGACAAGTTGGTTGAAACCTCCTCCGATATCGTCGTGGCCTCTCCATACATGAAGGGAGGTAAAGTTACTGCAGTACCATTTTCCAGGAAAGTCATGAGCCGATGGGTAAACAGGATCATGAGAATGGCCGCACAAGACAAGTATCACACTTTTACCGGAATGGTCAGAGCTTATCGGAAGGACTTTATAAAAACAATGAATCTTAAAACGAAGGATTATGAAATAAACCCCGAAATCATGTACAAGGCCATGATATTGCGGGCAAGGATTGTAGAAATACCCGCTCATCTTGACTGGACGGAGCAAAACAAATTCCAGGGTAAAAGAACCTCGGGTATGCGGATCATAAGAGGATTGTTTTCAGGGATCATGTCCGCATTTATTTTTCGGCCTTATATGTTCTTTCTGGGAATCGGGACCGTCCTGATGTTGCTTTCACTTTACGAATTAGTATGGTTACTGCACGATACATTGGCCGATATTCACATCGCGAAACTTCAATCGCCGGCCACAAACGATCCTTTTTCTTACAGTCTGTATTTGCAGTTTAAAAAGAATCCGCAATCTTTTATTGTGGGAGGAATAACATTTATCGCTGCCATTCAATTTTTAAGTCTCGGTTTTCTATCCCTCCAAAATAAACGCTATTTTGAGGAACTTTTTCACCTGGGATCGTCCCTGAAAAAGCAGGATAAGGATTTTGCATAGGAGAATTTGGCGGAAAATGTATTTTATTTCATCCAAAATCAGGTGAACATGAAATCTGGCTTCTTAATGAGAATTAGAACTATCTCTCCTTTTTTGTTATTCCTGCCTTTTCTTATTTTCTATGTGGTAATTATTTTAGTCTTTCATAATAATCAATTAGCGGATGATGAAATAAGATATTTGGGATTTGCCGGCAAGCTTACCCATGGTTTTTATTCTGCACCGCCGCCAAACGTTTTTATTCCAAATGGTCCTGGTTACCCAATAATTCTAATGCCTTTGGTGGCATTACATGCCCCTGTTATACTGATTGTTTTGACAAATGCATTGTTTTATTATTTATCTGTCGTTTTCTTATTTAAAGCCTTACTACGGATTTCCTCTTTTAAAGTTGCATTGATTTCCGGTTTTTTTTGGGCCTGTTATTATAATTCATATCAGGATATGCTTTTTGCTTTTACCGAAACCTTTACCTGCCTGAATGTCTCATTAATAATATATTTTCTGGTGAATGCTTTTGACAATTCAAACGGCGAAAAAAAAGGAAAATATACTGTTCTCTCCGGTATAAGCATAGGTTATCTTGTTTTAACTAAAATAGTATTCGGCTACGTGTTGTTGTGCATGTTGATTGTAGGCGGAATACTATGGATGCTAAAAAGAACCTCTCCGAATTACAAAAAAAATCTTGTTGTTCTGGCCATATCATTTGCTACGATACTTCCTTACCTCGTTTATACCTATTATTTAACGGGGCGTCTATTTTATTTGGGCAACCCGGGTGCTGATTCCTTGTATTGGATGAGCACACCTTACGCGGAAGAATATGGCGACTGGCAAAGTTTCCCGCGCGTTCCCGGCCCCGATATTTACCGGGTGCATGACAGCGAAGATTCACTTGCCGCAAATCACAAGAAGGATTTTGAAAATGTTTATCGGTTTCAGGGAACCAAACAGGATGATGCTTTTAGGAAAATTGCGCTCGAAAATATAAAATCTCATCCTCTAAAATTCATTGAGAACTGTGTTAGTAATCTCGGGCGAATGCTTTTTAGTTTTCCAAATTCATATACAAAACAAAATAACAAAACCTTATTCAGACTTCCGTTGAATGGAATTATTGCAGTGCTTTCTATCTATTGTTTTATTCCAACGCTCTTGAACTGGAGAAATATTAAATTCCCAATACGGTTTCTTTTATTTTTTGCCCTCATTTACCTGGGGGGAAGCACATTGGTTAGTGGGTTAACCCGTATGTTTACAATTATTGCACCGGTCTTCATTGTATGGATTGCTTTTATTTTTCAGAAAACGGTTGCCATTAATCTGAAATTTAGCAAGGACTGACAATTTCCTGGTTGTGATAACACTTTAATGTTCGAAACCGAATGAATCAGAAAATCAAATCTGCAATAAAGAAAAACAGCCTCCTTAACAAACTTGCAAGGAAGGTGGAAAAATTAAAGGTAAAAGCAAGACCCGCCATTTCAGGCAAAAACAACATCGTTATCAATAAAGGGGTTTTGTTCGATGTTAAGTATGATATTTTGGGCAATGATAATAGGGTAGAGATTAAACAGGGTGCGGTACTCTCGAATATTCTGATTTATATAAGAGGTGATCGTCACCAGTTAACAATTGGCAATGATTGCCGGATCAAAGGAGGAAGCATCTGGTTCGAAGACAATGATTGCCGGGTAGAGATAGGACAAAAAACTACTATTGAATCTGCTCATTTAGCCGTAACAGAGCCTGGCAGAAAAATTATGATTGGTGAGGATTGTATGTTCTCAAACGCCATTGAATTAAGAACAGGTGATTCACATAGTATTATTGATATAAGCACCGGGAAAAGGATCAACCCTGCGCAAGACATAATCATTGGTAATCATGTATGGGTCGGCGCACATTCAATAATTCTAAAAGGCGTTCATATCGGTGACAATAGCATAATCGGAACCAATTCGTTGGTAACTAAAGATGTCCCCGCTCATTCTATTTCAGCGGGCATCCCGGCAAAAATTTTAAGGGACAATATTGATTGGCGAAGAGAGAGGATTTATGACAAATAAACCTTCTACTTATTTTTTTTCTTAGCCACTGCCATAAAATGATTGTGGGTTCCTATTTGT
>DASXOT010000357.1:0-2009 GCA_036494065.1 Chitinophagaceae bacterium | reverse complement strand
CCGGCATTGTTGACCAACACATCAATGCCTTGCCACGATTCGGGAATCGCCTGAATATGTTTGAAGGTGCTTTCACGGTTTCTTACATCAAATGGTAAAAGACAAACCGCAATATTGAATTTCTTTTCAAGTGTGGATTTTATTTCCACCAACCTATGCTCTCTTCTTCCATTTAGGATAAGATCATAACCTTCCGAAGCAAATTTCTCTGCACAGGCTTTTCCAAAACCTGAAGTGGCACCCGTGATCAAAACTATTTTAGGCATAGTGAGTAATTAAATTGGAGTTCAGAAAATAATAAATAGGTAATCCATGACAAATCTAAATCTGAAATTTCCAATTGTCAATTACCCGGATAATAATATCACTGAATAATAAACGGAAATTAATTTGAGTAAGGTTGTCTTAGGCAAAAGATAGATCAGCTAAATTAACCCTGTCGGTATTTGAGACTGTTTGCCGGTGTACCATTTGCTACGACGAAGTGCGAACTTGATTTATGAGATAGTTCCTCACGATACTGTTAGACTTTTCGATTTCTTCGATCATTCCCATGTGACCGGATTCATGCAGAATATGAAAATAGGACTGCGCCGGGAGATGGCACTGTTCTAATAGCGAGTTTAAAGGGATGGCAGTATCGTATCGGCCTGCGATGAAGAGTACTGGAATTTCTGAGTCTTTCAATATTTGGCTGCGATCAGGGCGCTGCATCATGGCCTTATAGTAGGCGATGAGCGCCGGAGAAGAAAAACTCGCCGCCTTCCGGATCATTTCATTGATTTTGCCAGCATTTTTTTCTTTGTGAGCCGGAGAAAAAAGATTCGGAATTGAAGTCTTCAAAAATTCATAGGCTCCATTTTGCGTTATGAATTCAATTGCCTTTTCCCTGGTTTCTTTCCGCTCTTCGGTGTCAGCGTACGCGGTAGAATGAAACAGGCCCAGGCCATCCAGGTATGCAGAATATTTCTTTGCGAAAGCCAGTGAAATATAGCCTCCCATACTATGGCCGATCATTGACACTACAGAGGCCTTCTCTTTATCGAGGATGGCTTTTATTGCTTCAGCCATGCCCACAATGCTCATATCCCCGATCATTTCTGATTGCCCGCTTCCGGGCAGATCGGGAACAATGAATTGAAAGCGGGGTGTTGAACTTGTGAGGTTTTGCCATAAGCTGCCATCGGCAGGCACCCCATGAAGCAAAACGACTGACGGACCCTCGCCGGTAATTTGATAGAAGATTTTCTTATCCTTGTAATTTAGCGTCTTTTCAACCGTCATATCGCAGCATTTTATAGCGTACAAAGCTTCTTAGTAAAAGCAAACAGACAAAAGGTATTAAGGCGTTATTCATTTCCTGCGGCAGCCATTTCCATGAAATAAGTAATAGGAACAACAAAGCTGAATTTCCAAGGAAATAAGAACTGACCCAAGGTCTCTTTTTGTAAATAAAAAACAGGATAATAAAATGAAAAGGAAATGCCCACAGAAGATTGAAATTTTTTTTGCACTCGGGATGGTCAGTGCCGAACCACATGAATAAAAGTAAAATGCCAAGCACTCCGGTAATGAAAAACAGAATGAAATCGAAAATAGAGAGAATTTTTTTTGCTCCTTTGACGAAGCTAAGAATTGCAATAAGAATAAATAATGCCGCAAAAACAATAAAAGGCGTTATGATAGAGCTATCATTTTCGGCTGGCATTGCCTTAAGGATTTCCTCTTTGTTTTCGACCAACTGTTGACCCGAAACGGTTGTACTATCAAAGCCCTTAAGCAGATAATCCGGGAGAAACACGGCTTCGTGATTGGAGATATCTTTATCCAGCGGTTTGCCAAGTAAAATGTCGATACCCAATTTGCTCCAGTACTGGTGGCTGTCATTTAGATAACCATGGATAAGATTACGGAACGTTATTCCCTGCTTAGGAAGAATTTCTTTGGTAACGACTGTTCCGTCCAGATTGTTAAATACAATATCACGCAATCTTGTGGTGCAGTTGTCA
>DASXOT010000356.1:0-13909 GCA_036494065.1 Chitinophagaceae bacterium | reverse complement strand
TTTGATTTCCTTTTTTGTGAGAAATTTTTATTGGCTCAATGATCCCCGCAAGGCAAACCACTTCCTTGACATAGTAATTGAAATTAACCGCACTTACCCTCGGTATCAACAAATTGTATTTACCAACCAATATTTTCCGGGCATCTTCCCTCAATGGTATTATAACAGAAGCGTTTTTCTTTGAACAATATATAACATTCCATTTCGCAACTCATCAGACTGAATATTTGAGTAGTCGCTGAACCTTAGCCCCGTTAAACAATCTAAAACAAACAGATCCCTGTATTTAATAGGATATGGATATAATGATAAGTCAAGATGGTAAATTTTTGATAACTCGTCCCAAGATAAATAAACCGCATCTACTTCTTCTTCCATACAATTAAAAAAACTTAAGTCCATAAAGGGAATTATTTTCCTTTCCATTCGATCTTTCAGAAACGATTTCAAATGCTTGATCGTTTTACCGATCGTATTTACTTTAAGACCTCTGATGATCCTATTACGCCTGAGAAGTGGTGCTTCATAGGTTAAGTATTTAAGGAGGCCCCCATAAGATTTGACATTGGAACAGTCAAATGTGATCGCCTTTTTTTGATAATCCTCGAAACCTAATAGATGCTTCTTTATACACCTGATTGTTGTAAGCGTAGTTTCCTGGACCATGTCTCGTTTATCACGAATGTATTTATCAATCCGGTAAAATACATTCAGTTTCTGCCGGTCATCTTCTACTCGTACCAAATAGTTGTCATCACCTTGCCTGAAATTCTTTTTCAAAAACCGCATTGGACAAATTGAATTTTGTAACGCATAGTCTATAAGCTTCTCGGCCGTTCTTAGTTTCTCTCTAAGTTGCGCTTCGAGTTTTTCTTTATTACCAAACTCCGCGGGTAATAGTCGCGAAACGAACAAGTTTTTTTATTTCAGTATTCCTCTGGAATGGCTATATCAGTTCCATTAAAACTCTTTTATTTCCGGAATAGCATTATTGCAGGAAAATTAAGCTGGTGCCATCTCTTCGCACCCTTCCTTTTTTGATAATTAGTTTGAGAGGTTGTCGCATGGCTGTCCTATTTTTAGTGACCAGTATGAAAGTTTATATGATATTTAGGAAGAGCTTTACACGACTGACATTCAATCTCCATAGATTGCAGATCCTTTTAAAATCATAATTATTTTTTAATCTATATGACTTTCCCAGATATAATTGTAGCTTTGTCATAAGGCCGACAAACGGTTTAGCTTTTTTAAATCACTTTGCAAGCCAGTTAAATAATGTTGAAGCGTTTTTTTGTCATACCACTCCTTATTATTTATGCCCTTTCATCTTTTGGAATTGGCATCAAACAATTTTACTGTTGCGGTAAATTGAAATCAACGAGCATTAGTCTTATTGACGGCGCTAACAAAAAATGCGGAAATGGCGATGACAATAATGGCTGCTGTAAAACTAAATACAAGACCTTTAAAGTAAAGGATTCGCACATAGCAGCTGATGTCCCGCACAATCTTAATATATTCTTTTCCCACCTGCATTTGTCTCCTTTGGCAACTCAGATAACAGACTTAGTGAAGGAACCAAAGACTATTGCTAATGCAAGTCATGCTCCACCAGGAAAGACCGCCACTTCCGTTTGTATTCTAAACTGCATCTTTCGAATTTGATTTTCTTCTCTACGTTACCTGTTCACATCAGGTGAAGTGCTCATTCCCTGTAGCACTTAAATTTCCTTATAATACCGTTTGTATTGCTTCTAAAAAAGTCTAACACGTCACAATATTGTTAACCGATTCAATTGAAAATTATGAAAACGACAAAAAGATTGTTTGTTGTTGCCATCGCATTGGCGATTACATCATTTGCCGAAGCGCAGAATTATAATTATAAATTGGATGGCCCAAATACCGCCTCTAGTACATTCAAAGTAAATGGTGTTTGCGAGATGCGTAAACACCGTATTGAAAATGCGTTGAAAAAGAAGCAGGGTATTTGGTCGGCAGACTGGAATGAAGATTCCAAAACGATTCTGGTCAAGTATGACAGAACTAAAATTAACCCGGATAAAATTCAACAACTTGTAGCCGCCGTTGGGCACGACACGGAAAAAATCGAAGCTCCAGACAACATTTATGCATCGCTTCCTGAGTGCTGCCATTACACGAGAAAAAAATAAACTCAATTCTGAATTTTCAAAAATAACTCAAATGAAAAAGATCATCATTTTAGCCATCGGAATTTTTTCATTGTCGATGAATGTTTTCGCCCAGGAAAAGGCAGGAAAAAAAGATACCACCACTCATGCAACATTATATTCTTACGCCTGCCCGATGCACCCGAACTTCGTTAGTGACAAACCTGGCAAATGCCCAAAATGCGGAATGGATATGGCACTCTCTTCAAAAGAACAATTGAAAGCAAATGTGACGAAAATATATACCTGTCCCGTGCATGCCGATGTCATAAGTACTCAACCGGGTAAATGCCCAAAATGTGGAAAGGATCTTTCGGCGAAAGAGAGAATGAAGGCTGAGATAACTAAAGTTTATACCTGCACCATGCATCCTGATGTAACGAGTAATAAACCGGGAAAATGTCCTAAATGCGGGATGGAACTGGTGGAAAAGAAACAGTAACGATCATATTAAAAATACAATTATGACTAAGCTAGTATTTGCTGTTATCACCTGTTTTGTTTTTATCGCCTGCAATAACACGAATAAAACCCCGGGGCAAAAAGATATGCCCAACATGACTATGGATAGCACAAAAAAGGTATTTGACTCTACCCCGGTGCCGGAAATAGCCCATAGTTTTAGTGTTGACCCTAAACTCACCGTTTCAATAAAAACGATCGTTAATCAATATTTGCAAATAAAAAATGCGTTGGTCAACAACAGTGGCAGCGAGGCTGCAAAGAGTGGCAAAGCAATGGCTGAAACTATAAGTAAAATGGATACATCGCTTTTCACTACCGAACAAAAGAAAATATACGATGGCCTTGAGGAAGATTTAAAAGAAAATGCCGAACATATCGGAAAAAGTGGCGGTGATATTGACCATCAACGTGAGCATTTTGTTATGATGAGTGAAGATATTTATGATCTCGTGAAAGCCTTTGGCAGCGGCCAAACATTGTATCAGGATTATTGCCCGATGGCGAATGACGATAAAGGAGCGACGTGGCTGAGTGAAACCAAAGAAGTGAAAAATCCTTACTTCAGCGGGAACATGAATGAATGCGTGAAAGTGCAAAACATGATCAAATAATAAACAGGCAATTTGCTGATAGCAAATTGCCTGTTGTCAATTCTTAATCATGGTTCAAAAATTAATAGAGCTTTCCCTCCGCAACAGATTTATCGTGCTGCTTCTTGCAGCCGGCTTGTTGGTGTGGGGAATATTATCCATTCAAAAAAACCCGATCGACGCTATCCCTGATCTTTCAGAGAACCAGGTGATCGTATTTACAGAATGGATGGGACGCAGTCCGCAGATCATCGAAGACCAGGTTACATATCCGTTGGTAAGCAATCTGCAGGGAGTGCCGAAAGTGAAGAACATTAGGGGCACCTCGATGTTCGGAATGAGCTTCGTCTATATCGTTTTTGACGATGATGTTGACATTTATTGGGCGAGAACCAGAGTATTAGAAAGGTTGAACTACGCCCAACGTTTGTTGCCGCAGGGAATAACCCCTACACTTGGCCCGGATGGTACAGGTGTCGGCCACGTATTTTGGTATACCCTCGACGCAAAACAAATGGATTTGGGAGAGCAGAGAGCCTTGCAGGACTGGTATGTGAAGTTTGCTCTTCAAACAGTTCCGGGAGTTGCCGAAGTAGCATCATTCGGAGGATTTGAAAAGCAATATCAATTAGTAGTTGACCCTATTAAACTTCAGTATTATAATATTTCGATGATGGATATCATGAATAAAGTAAAGGCCAACAACAATGACGTGGGGGGAAGAAAATTTGAAATGAGCGATATGGCTTATATCATTCGGGGGCTTGGTTATTTGAAAAACAAAGAAGACCTGGAAACAATTGCAGTAGGAAATTATAAGGGTATCCCTGTCCGGGTAAAAGATATCGGAACGGTTCAAATGGGCGGCGATCTAAGGCTTGGCATTTTTGACGAAAATGGTGAAGGTGAAGTTGTCGGTGGAATCGTAGTGATGCGATACGGGCAAAACGCAGATAAGGTAATTGAAGATGTAAAAAAGAAAATGGCTGATGTACAAAGAGGATTACCCGAAGGAGTAAAATTCAAAGTAGCCTACGACAGAACGGAGTTAATCAAAGCGGCAGTTGAAAATGTAAAAACAAAACTGATCGAGGAAATGATCGTTGTTTCGCTGATCGTTATTCTGTTCTTACTGCATTGGAGAAGCGCTCTGAGTATTATTATCCAGATTCCGATCACAATAGCTACCAGTTTTATTCTGCTGAATGCCTTTGGACTTTCCTCCAATATTATGTCGCTGACAGGAATTGCTCTCGCTATCGGAGTTATAGTTGACAATGGAATTATCATGTCGGAGAACGCTTACCGCCATTTAGCAGAATGGCAAAACAATCCTCCATCTAATTCATAAAACATGGCAGCATTTTTTAAAAATAGGAAATGGTTAAGAAGATCAGAATATAAAAAGGTGCCTGAAGATGTACGGATGAACATCATTGAAAAGGCATCTAAGCAGGTTTCAAGAGGCGTTTTCTTTTCCACGGTAATTATCATCACTTCTTTTTTGCCAGTCTTTTTGTTAACAGGGCAGGAAGGAAAGTTATTTCACCCGCTTGCTTATACAAAGACCTTCATCATGATCGTGGATGCATTACTGGTAATAACCCTTGCGCCAGTATTGATCTCCTTTTTTATGAGAGGGAGATTCCGCCCTGAATCGGCTAACCCAATCAACCGTTTCCTGGAAAGAATCTACGAGCCAGTTATTAAAGGATGCATTAGATGGAGAAAGACAACTATTGCTGTCAATGTCATTGCTCTGGCAATTAGCATTCCACTCGTAATGAGTCTTGGTCGCGAGTTTATGCCGCCATTGGATGAAGGCACCATTTTATTTATGCCTGTTACATTGCCCGATGTTTCCAATTCGGAAGTTAAAAGGATTTTACAGGTACAAGATAAAATAATCAAAACAGTTCCAGAGGTGGAAAATGTTTTAGGTAAAGCAGGCAGGGCTAACACCGCAACAGATAATTCCCCGATCAACATGATAGAAACGATCGTTCTGTTAAAGCCCAAATCGCAATGGCGATCAGGATTATCAAAGAATGATATTATTAACGAACTCAATTCCAAATTGCAGATTCCCGGAGTTGTAAATGGATGGACACAACCAATCATCAATCGCATCAATATGCTTTCGACAGGCATCCGCACCGATGTAGGAGTAAAGATTTATGGACAAAATCTTGATTCGATCAACTATTTCGCGCAGCAAATCAGGACCGCACTAAATGGTATTGATGGTGTGAAAGATCTGTATGTCGAACCAATTACCGGGGGCAAGTATATAGATATTGTAGTTAAGAAAGAGGAAGTTGGTCGTTATGGATTAAGTGTGGATGATGTAAATGACATCATTGAAATGGCGTTGGGCGGAATGAGGTTAACTACCACAGTTGAAGGGCGTCAACGTTTTTCTGTCAATGCAAGATTCGGCCAGGATTTCAGGAATAGCATTGAGTCTTTAAAGCGTTTGCAGGTACAGACAATGAATTTTGGACCTATTCCTTTAGACGCTGTTGCCGATATAAAAATTACAGAAGGACCGCCCATGATCAGTTCCGAAAACGCCCTGCTCAGAGGAACTGTTTTATTCAATGTAAGGGAAAGAGATTTAGGCAGCACGGTAAAGGAAGCGCAGGATAAGTTGGACAAGATGCTGATCAAACTTCCAAAAGGCTATTTTCTTGAATGGAGCGGTCAATACGAAAACCTGATACGAAGCCAAAGAACACTAAAAATGATTCTGCCCGTCGTTTTACTCATCATTTTCCTTTCCATGTATTTTGCTTTTCACTCAGCAAGAGAGGCATTTTTTAGTTTGATAACTATTCCATTTGCATTAATTGGCGGCGCATTGATCATATACTTCTGGGGAGTAAACCTGTCGGTTGCCGTCGCCGTTGGATTCATAGCCCTGTTTGGATTAGCGGTGGAAACGGGAATTGTGATGGTCATCTATCTAAACGATGCAATGCAGCAACTCGTGGCAAAAAAAGGAAATTCAAAGGAAACAATTACCAAAGAAGACCTGGAAGAATATGTGATTATGGGTGCTGCCAAAAGACTGCGGCCAAAGATCATGACTGTTTCTGTTTCTCTCTTTGCATTGATACCCATTCTCTGGAGCAGTGGCGTTGGCAGTGACGTAATGAAACCCATCGTGCTGCCGATGGTTGGAGGCGTCATCACTTCAGCAGTATTTGTTCTTTTAGTGACACCATTAATATTCCTGATGAATAAAGAATACGAATTAAGAAAATTTGGAAAAATCGATGTATTGGAGACAAAACATTAAATCATGAAACAAGTACCGGTTATAATGTTCCTGTTGGCATCTGCTTGCCTCACAAAAGCTCAAGGGAAGCTAACGCTAAATGAGATTCTCCCTGCAATCTCAACAAATCATCCGGAGTTAAAGAGTTTCGATGCACAGATACGCTCATTGGATGAAGCCGCAAAGGGCGCGAAAACCTGGGAACCACCTCAACTGGGTACCGGCTTCTGGATGACACCTTACAATACCGGATTGTGGAAGAAACAAGCAAACGGCCAATCAGGAATGGGTCAGTACATGATTACGGCTGAACAAATGTTTCCAAACAAAAAGTTGCAAGAGGCTGAACAAACCTATATGCAGAGTGAATCATCTGTTGAGAAGGAAAAAAAGAATGCAAGTCTTAACGAATTATATGCTCAGGCAAAAAGCAATTATTATCAATGGGTGATCATAAAGAAGAAACTGAATGTACTTGACCAGGATGAGAAAATTCTGGATTTCATGATCAAAAATGCTGAACTCCGGTATAAGAATAATCTGGGAAAGATCAGTGCCTATTACAAAGCAAAGGCCGCCGTTGGAAATATTCAAAGTATGCGCATCATGCTTGAAAATGAATTAATTCAAAAACAAATTGCTCTCAATACCTTAATGAATCGTGACAAAAACACGGTTTTTGATGTTGATACTTTGTATACTGTCAAAGACTACTCGGGTTATGAGTTTGATAGTACGGCGTTCATTAACTCCCGAAGTGACATTAAGGCTGTGGAGAGGGATATTCAACTCACCTCTCTTGAGCAGAATGTCGAGAAAGCGAAATTGAAGCCTCAATTTGGTGTGAGCTATTGGCACATGTTTGGTTTCGGCGGATTTCCTATGCAATATACTCTTATGGGAACGATTAAGTTGCCAATAACAAGATGGTCCTCCAGGGCATCGAAAGCAAATGTAGAAAGTTTGAAATGGAAAGCCGAATCATTGAATCTCCAAAAGCAAACTATTATCAATGAGGCTACCGGGATGGCGTATGGAATAAAAAATGAAATCCTTTCAAGACAAAGACAGATCAAATTGTTTGAAGACAATATTATTCCTGCACTGAGAAAGAATTTTCAAACCATGCAGATAGCTTATGAGAACAATACAGAAGAACTTTTTGAGTTGTATGATGGCTGGGAAACACTTAATATGATCCAACTTCAATACTTCGACCAATTGCAGCAATTACTGCTAATGCAGGTTGAATTAGAAAGGATACTGGAAATAAAATAAAATATGAAATTAAAGCAAAAAAATATTTCAATTCTTCTTGCTGTTGTATTCGTCATCGCAATTGCGCTTACTGCATGCAAAAACAAACGGGTGGTGACTGCCGCAACTTCATCAAGAAAAGAAGTGTGGACTTGCTCCATGCACCCTGAAATTATAAGAGACAAGCCAGGTACCTGCCCCATTTGTGGAATGGATTTGGTTAAAAAAGAAGAAACTGCGACGGCCATTAACGATATTCAGCTAAATGATCTTTTGCAACCAACGGATCGCGTCATAGCTTCTTCGATCCCGGTTACTACACTCAAAAGATCAGCGGAACAAATTGAAGTCGATGCACTTGGATCGATAACTTATGATACCCGCCTGGTCAATACCATTTCAGCAAGAGTTTCAGGACGAATTGAAAAACTGTATGTGAAATATCGCTACCAGCATGTAATGAAAGGGGAAAGAATAATGGATATTTATAGTCCCGAATTACTTGCGGGCGAAGATCAGCTACTCTTTCTCATTAAAAATGATGCTGGCAATACTTCATTGATTGATGCTGCTAAACAAAAACTCTTATTGCTGGGAGTGAATGAAGAACAACTGCAACAAATTGTGCGAAGTGAAAAACCTTCTTTGTCTATTGCAATTTATAGCAATTATAGCGGACATATTCATGAAGCAGGCCCGATGCCCGAAATGAATAGCCAGGAACAAAAGATGGACATTTCAACAACCAATGAGGAACTTCCGGTCAAGGAGGGAATGTATGTTGAGAAAGGGCAGACTATTTTCCAGCTCTTTAACACAGATAAGAGTTGGGTATTGCTTAATATTTTTCACGAATACCAGGGTTTGATAAAACAGGGAGATGCAGTGACAGTAATTCCGGAGACTGCCCCGGCAAAAACTTTTCGGGCAAAGATCGATTTTATTGAGCCTTTTTATAGAAAGGAAAGTAGAACGCTGACTACAAGAGTATATTTCAATAATACACAACTGCAAATACCTATTGGCAGCCAGGTCAGGTCCACCATTTTTGTAAATACGAAAGAGGCAAATTGGCTACCTAAAGATGCCGTTCTTTCATTGGGAGTTGGAAAGGTAGTTTTCATTAAAACAATGGGAGGATTTAAGGCTCATAAAATAGAAACTGGGCTTAATTACAAAGATCAGATACAAATTTTATCTGGATTAAGCCCAACTGACTCTGTTGCTGCCAATGCACAATTTCTTACCGATAGTGAAAGTTTTATAAAAGTAAAAGATCAACCGTGAAATATTTTATTGCCATAACCGTATCGTTACTTCTATTTTCCTGTAAAGGGAAAAAGAAAGTCTCGTCGGCTAACCCCGATGTTTTCTACACATGCTCCATGCATCCGCAGGTTATGCAGGATAAGCCCGGCAATTGTCCCATTTGCGGCATGAAATTGATTCCCGTCGAAAAAAAGAAAGGCACCGATGCAGATGTGATTATGTTGAGTGATCAGCAAATCCAATTGGGGAATATTCTTGTTGACACTATCGGTAAAAGAAATATTGGTGATGAAACCACATTGACAGCAACATTGAATGTTGATGAAACTAAAACTGAAACTGTCAGTGCAAGAGTTTCCGGAAGAATTGATAAGCTCTATTTCAAAAGCCAGGGAGATTATGTTAGTAAAGGGCAAAAGTTGTATGACCTTTATAGTGAAGAGTTGAACAATGCGAAGCAAGAATATATTTTGGCGCTTGAAAAGCAAGCAACACTTGATAATTCAATTATAGACTTCACACAACTTGTGCAAGGTGCAAAAAATAAATTGCTGTTGTGGGGAATGAGTGACTCACAAGTAAATGAGTTAGCAAAGACTAAAAAAGCTTCCATCCTTACACCATTCTTTAGCACTGCAAGTGGGTACGTTACCACTTTGGAAAGTCATGAAGGTGATTATATCCAGGAAGGTGGGACAATTGTGCGATTAGCGAATCTATCTTCTCTCTGGGCAGAAGCACAGGTTTATACATCTCAACTTTCGGAGATAGACAAAAATGGCACAGCAACAGTTCAACTGCCGGATTTGGGAAAAGAAGTTACGGGCCGAATTCAGTTTGTAAATCCTGAGATCAACCCAGATACACGAATTAATCTGATTAGAGTTTCTATTCCAAATGCTGGTAATCAACTTAAACCCGGTATGCAAGCCTATGTAATTCTGAAAAACCGTCAAAGAAATTCACTCACTCTTCCCATTGATGCAGTAATAAGGAGTGAAAAAATGAATATGGTTTGGATAGAGATTGACAAGAATACATTTAAAAGTATAATGGTTGAGACAGGGCTTGAAGGTGATGATGGTATAGAAATAAAAAGTGGATTAAAGGAAGGCGATGTAGTAGTTACAACAGGAGCTTATTTGGTAAATAGCGAATACATTTTTAAGAAAGGAGCAAGCCCTATGAGAGGAATGGACATGAGCAAAATGAAAATGTAATTATCAAAATCGAAACTATGGAGCATCCACATCAAATATATACTTGTCCAATGCATCCGCAGGTGAATGGATGTTAAAATTTAAATGGAGACTGTAAAGAATTGTTGAAATTGAGAAACCGAGGCTGATTTACTGTAGCTTTATTTGCAAGAATCGAAAACTATGCTACCACTTATTCTGGTTCGCTTGACAAAATTTCTTTTTGTCCCAACCATTGGTTCCGTTCTGGCAATAACCACCCATGCTCAAAATAATGGTACAGATAAGTATTTGGCTTATCAGCAATCACTCGACCTTTTAAATCAAAAAGAATACTTCCGCTTAAAAGATGAATTGAATCTCTTAAAGAGTAGCCTGGATAATTATCAACGATTATTTTTTCAGGCTTACGTCGATAACGCATTTAACAACAACCGAAGATCCATCGAAGAGGTAGATACCCTGCTGAAATACGATTTTTCAAAATTGACAGATTCCGTCCGGGCCAGGCTGTACCTGCTACAGGACGACAGCTATTTTAAATTATTTCAATACTCAAAAGCAGCCCACTGCGATTCCGTTCTGTTAAACAAATATTCAACTGTGCTTGACAGCGCCCAGGTTGAGGATATGAAAAATAAACTCATTATGCGTAATGGTTTGGCAGGAATTTCTGCTCAGCAAACAATAATAAGAAGTAACACAATATTAAAATGGAAGAAAGATGAGCTAGGTCTAATAGAAGTCCCGATTCACCGGAACTCCAATACGTATGATGCCATATTTGATACGAGAGCAAATATTTCATGCATATCTCAAACTTATGCTGCCAAACTCAACTTAAACGTGTTGCCGGTAAGTTACAATGAAGGAAGCGGCATAACCGGCATACAATTCAAAGCGGGTATTGGTGTAGCAGACAGCGTTTATCTTGGAGGCATCCTGGTTCGCAATGCTGTTTTCCTGGTCTTACCCGACTCAACGCTGCAGGTCACACCCGATTTTGCAATAAACATAATCATTGGCTTTCCTGTTATTGAACAACTTCATGAAATACACATTTATAAAGATGGGAGAATGATAATACCGTTAAAAACGTTGAGCAGCCCCCTGCATAATCTCGCGTTGGATGGATTGGATCCAATTGTCTCTGTAAAATCAGAAACCGATACGCTGGTCTTCCACTTTGATTTGGGCGCAAATCAGACAGTGCTTTATTATGACTATTTCGTGAAGTACAACAGCTCGATCCTTAAAAACGGTATAAAGAAATCAACTGAATATGGAGGCGCAGGAGGTGTACAAAAAAAGGATGTATTTACAATCCCCTCTTTGGTTTTATTTCTTAATGACAAGAAGATAACTTTGGACAGTATAGACGTGCTAACGCAAAGAATCTATCCCAAAGAAAAATTCTATGGAAATTTAGGCCAGGACTTTATTCGGGATTTCAATGAGCTTATTTTAAATTTCAAGGAAATGTATATAAGGGCAAGATAAAAAACCACTCTCCACCAGGCAAAAACTGCTGTATCGTCCACGTTTTAACGTTAGTCAGTTTTATCTCCGGGTATTTTCTGTAAACAATTCTGGAGCATATGGACTTTCCAAACTAGCCATCACTTGATCAAGGAACTAAAGTCGTATGCCGTTTGTCTGGCCTAAAGAATCATCTTAGGTCAATCCGATCACACACTCTGACAATCTCGGGCGCCTGGCACTTTAATGTAAACTTATTACCCGCGATATTTTCCAGCCGTCCGCAGTCTGTTGCCAAACGAGAACAAATCGTCCAATTTTCGGAGTCTTTGGAGGAGGTTCCTGGTTATTGTGAAAAATGTGTAACCCTATCTCCACGGCGCCATATCCTTTTATTGGGTATACTTCGATGCTTCCTTTAACCAATTCCCTGGTCACTTTTCCGCATATATTTTCTTTAGTAGCTTCCACCACTTCGGCTTTGGACCGATTTAAACCACTTTGATCATGATAAAACTCGAGGCTATCAGAATAGAAGGCAGCATACTTGTCTAAATTGAACTGGCAGGAATTATACGCCGCGAAAAATATACTATCCAATCTTACTATGGTATTATAAAGTGCGGTGTCCTCTGGTTTGTAATTCCGCCTCAACTGGTACTGCGCCGGGACTAAGCCTGGAACGCCGGCGACAAGTAACAGGCCGATGATAAATTTTAGTTTAGATTTCATCCATAAAATTACCAGAAGTTTTTGAAAAAGGTGGACTGTTCAACAATGTGGTAGCGGTATAATTTGAATTTCAGCAACACATAGAATCACATAAGATTTCTACACAGACTATGTTCCTGGTAAGTCTATCCAGACCTTGTCGGGACAAGTTTTGTTGAATTAATATTTCAAAATGGAATATTACCCGAATCGTTATGGAACTTCATTTTCTTTGCATCCTTTAAAATATTTAATTTGCCTTGCTGCGAAATAGTTAGGTTGTCAAAAGACAAAAACTATAACTGTACCAAATGTTGAAAGAATTTACCCGATCAATTAGCTTCAAAAATAAAAGGATCGCCAGGGAATTAGGTTTCGCGTGGCTATTGTTGTGCACTGCATTCAATAGTTATGCTCAAAATGACCCATCTCCTTTACTGAACGTGGGTGATCCCGCGCCACCATTGCATATTCGCAGTTGGGTAAAAGGAAATCCAGTTCAGACGTTTGAAAAAGGAAAGGTGTATGTAATCGAATTTTGGGCAACCTGGTGCATTCCCTGTTGCGCCGCAATGCCTCATCTTTCCGCTTTAGCCCATGAATACAAGAATAAGGTTGTTTTCCTGGCAGTTGATATCTACGAAAAGAAAACTGTTTCGCTGCATAGGATAAAATCCTTTGTCGACAGTATGGGAAACCGGGTGGATTTCAATGTGGGAGCAGAAGATAGTGACCTGATGGAGACGGGCTGGCTTGATGCTTTTTGGAGAACGACGAAACGGCATTCCGAGAACGTTTGTGGTTGATGCGGAAGGAAGGCTCGCCTGGATTGGCTATCCTAAAAAACTTGAGGAAGTTCTGCCTAAAATAATAATCAATACCTGGGAAATAAAACAGGAATCAACCAAACGGAATTTCAGCAGGTATTTAAGAGAGTTAGACGATTCATTGAGATTTAATCTGATGCCTTTTGAAGGCGATCCGGGAAAACCTGATTCGGCTCTTTTAATGATCGATGAAATGGTTAAGAATGAGCCACAGTTGAAGTATGCACCTTTTATCGCTTCTCAAACTTTCATTTCCCTTCTCAAAACGGATCCGCACAAAGCTTATGAATATGGTAAACAAGCGATGGTAACTTCAATCTACGAGGAGCCTCCCTATGATCTCATTATTGGAGACATCAGGTTCTATTCAGATAAAATAAATTTTCGCAAAGAAATTTTCGAACTCGGCGCCGAAGCTTACCAGGAAGTGATTGACTCCCTTCCTTACCCGGAAATCGCTGATCTCTCACGGCTTTATTATCAAATGGCCGAATGGTATTGGCGGGCAAATAATAAATCAAAAGCGATAGATGCCCAACAAAAAGCTCTCGATGCATTGAAGAATGAAGAAAACTTTTCCATGACTGATATGATCGAGTTTAACTCTAAACTCGAAGAATACAGGAAGATGTAATTG
>DASXOT010000355.1:0-6468 GCA_036494065.1 Chitinophagaceae bacterium | reverse complement strand
GTATTGGCCACATAAACGGCAGTCACATTCAACTTGGCCATTGTTGGCTCACCGGTCCAGGTAATGGTACTGCCTTTTGTTATCTGAAATTTTCTCTGCAAAAAATTAAAGGATAGCTGGTAAGCACCCTGCTCCAGGGTATAATTTCCCGTAAGTGTGATCTTTCCACTCGGATCAATGCCTGCAGTTAATTGAGCTTCCCCTTGCGCATTTAAGAAATCGCCGTTTGCCTCATCAACGATGATGTTAAATATTGCTTCCCTTTTTATTTCAATATTTAACGCTATGTCCATGCCCAATACTTTTGCCGTATTTAATGAATCATATTTCGTGAACAAGCTATCATTAGCGGGGTTTCGTATGTCAACAAATTCAACGATGCCATCCCGTTCTTCAAGTCCCTGTTCAGGTTGCGGCACAACAAAAGTCAGCGAAGTACCATTATTTACAGTGATGCGTCCGTCCACGGCTGGCTTTACTTCCGTACCTGTAATTGTCAGGTCAGAACTTATGTTCATTCTCCCATAATAAAGTGGATTGTCTTTTTTAGTGGAGTTTAACAGTTGAAAATTCCTGGCGGTAAGTTTCAAATTGAATTGATAATTGACAAAATTGCTCGTTAAAATACTGCCGTCTAATGCGAGAGCGTTCCCTGAAGAATCTTTAATAGTGAAGTTATCAAAGGTCAATCCCTCATTTGTTACGGATAATTTTTGATTGTCGAGAGAAAACTGGCTACCCAGCATCGACAACACAAAACTTGATTTATCAAATGCCAATGAGCCTTGCACGGACGGTTTATCCGTTGTCCCCTTAATAACAACATTTCCACTTATAGCTCCTGATGCATTCCTGATTGCTCCAGCCATTGCGCCTTCCATGGTATGCAACTGAAGCGCTTTTACATTTAGATCAAGATCAAGGTTGACATCATTTCCAACTGTGGCTATTTCTCCTGTCAAAGACACATCATTTCCTTTTCCCGAAATGGTGGTTTCAAGTTTATACCGATTGAGACCCGAAGTAGCAGCATGGATCGAAAGATTCCCCACTGTATCATTTCTTAAACTAAGATCATTTATCGTGAGGTCTCCTGAGAAATTCGGCTGCTTCAAAAAGTTACTCAGTTTTATATTGCCATTGATGAGTCCATCTGCTAAAACAGAATCGGCTTTGATAAACCCGGTAATGGTAGCAAGCCGGAAATTAGAAAAATCAACTGTCAAAAGCTGTTGCCCCCGATCCCCGGGGCTGTTTATTCCCAGGCGTTGATCACCACTTTGCAAAATAAAGTTGCTGGCAAAAACATTATCTGGCGATATTGTTATCAAATTACCCGGAGTAACGGTCCAGTTTTGATAATTCAGCACCAGATTGCCTGGCTTCAATTGCAAGGTATATGTGCCGGTAGAAGGCTGCGCAATTAATCCCGCAATAAAATATTTTTTTCTTCCATTTACGTCGCCAATACCTACACTGAAATCAATATTATTGTTGAGTGCTGTAGCATCCAGCTTGGCATCATAAACATCAAATGAGTTTCCGTTTTTCAGATGAGCAATATTGCCCGTAATCTCAAGACCTTTTGCAGTTGTATTGGCCATGATGTCAAGATCGCTTAAATTATTGCCCTGGTAAGTAATGGAAGGAATTCTTAATACTGCTTTCATCCCACTATCGGATGAAAAATTTCCTGCGATATGCATCGTCTTCATATCAGTTAAGCCAGGCACAAATGAAGATAAGATTGGATGATAAGTTACATCCGCTACAAGATTAAAATGATAAGGTCCTACTTTTGCTTGTTGTGATGCAGAACCAGTATTGAAATAAGGCTGTATCGTATTTTGTATAACATTTCCCAGGTCAGCGAGTCGGTAATGACCGGTTAAACTGGCACTGGCAATTGAACTCTTAAAATAAATATAATTAGCCGTATCGCTTTTTCCTGACAACAGTTGTACAGTATCAAGTGGAAGTCTGTCGGAACCCGAAACAAACAGCGCCTGTGTGACCAGGATATTCGCTGTAATATTGTCGGCGCTGATGTCGGAGACCTCTCCATTAATTTTTCCACGAATAATTATTGGTTGAGTCGATAAATGTAAGGGCAGCGTTTTTATGCTATCGATCATTCCATTGATCTTAAAAGCCGGATGATCTGAAAAATTACCGCTCACTAACATATCAGCATCAGCATTTGGGTCTTTGATTTTTGCATGTACTTCAAAATCGGTTTTATGAAGTGTACCGGAAAGATTTATGTCCGCGTATTGATATTGATCGTAAATAACTGAAGGCACATTCACTGAGAATTTCGTGTCAATTGATTTAGGTGTAAGCCCCTTGCCATTTACGGAAATAGTGGCAGACAACGAACCAATCGTTGCAGGCTGTTTCATTATTTTGCCTACTTGCAAATCGTGTGTAGCAATGGTACCACTGTAATTTGTCACCGCGGGATTACTAAGATTTCCAAATTTTCCATTTATAGCTATGCTGCCATCAGGGGTGACGATATTCAACTTCGTATTTAAGGTACCCGAATTACCGCTTATATTTCCGCTAACGGTAAAATCTTCCGGCATCACCATTTGATCATTAGACAACTTGCTACCGGTAAACAGCGAAATATCATTTTGATTCGTGTGAAAACGATTAATCACAAAATTGCCTCCTGCTTTCTTAAGATCGTTCAGTCCAGCCAGGGAACCATGCGCATCAATTTCAGTATTGCTTAAACCGGCAAATCTCAGGGATGCAAAATCGAATTGATTCATCGTGCCACTGCCAACCACGTTAATTTTCCATACATCATCTGGATTGCGTAAAGCAGGATTTGATTTCAATTGGGGGGCAAATAGCAGTACATCTCTTACCTGGATCTTGCTCTGGGCTAAATCAAGTTGCACATTCACCTTTTCCGGGTGCTTCATCAAGTCGTCCAATGAGGAGTAGTTTACCACAACATCTTTTTTTAATTCTGTACCTGGCGTTCGCACATATAAGTCATGCAGGTAAGATTGATTGTTTGCATACAAAATATCTCCGTGCAATTGCTGTACATGCAAGCCGCTTTTTTCATTAAGCGACCCTTGTTTTATACTTACAAAAAGAGAATCAGGATTCATTTTAAAATTTTCTGCAGCCAGGGAAAGATCGTTCGCGGATATATGTGAGAAATCCATGCCCTGGATTTGCCGCGGACTATTGTCATCATCAAATTGAATGGAGTTATTGTTCAGGCTAAATCGGCTGGCCAACACATTCCAGCCGGCCTCGGCTTGTGTCGTTGTTTCTTTGGTGACATTCCGTTTTACAATTTTTGCCTGCTGAGTCTTTCCCAGTCGTGCCTCAATTTTTGAATTGCTTAAATTGATTTCATCCAGATTAAGTGCATTATGCTGAAGATCGATCGATTTTTCTTTTACTATCAGCACTCCAATATCGGCCGTCGTATAAAGTGCAGAGATATCATTTCCATAATCGACGCTAACCTTTTCGAGATCGATAGTACCCAAATCAATTTTCATAGCAGAAGATGCGGACGCCGGGCTAGTATTCTCTGGCACCGCCGCAGGTTCTACCAACGGTCTCATTTGTTTCAATTTCGCATTTGAATTGTGAAGTGTAATCACAGGTATTGCAAAATGCTGCGAGTAAGGATCAATAGTATCAATGTGAGCCGCAAACTCTCCGATATGAGCAAACATATCATTGCCGGTGATTACATCAGTGTAAGTGAGGTTGATATTCTTCAATGACACATCATCGATGTCCAGCTTCATTGGAGCAGAAGACGAGGTGTCCGGCTTTTTTGTACTCTCTGAGACAAACGTATTGATGATAAATTGAAAATTATAAACAGTGTCAGGCAGTATGCGCCTAATTTTCGCAGTAACATCCTGCATCTCCAAATCTTTGACGCGCACTTCATTTGAAAGCAGCTTTAGGAAATTCAGATGAGCTCTGATTGATCCGCCAGACACCAGCGTGTCTTTAGACTGGTCCTCGATATAAATATTATCCAGGCCTATTTTCCCTGAAAGCCCAAAAGAAATTCTTCCAATTACAACCTTTGTGTGTAATTTATTTTGGAGGTAATTCTGGACCTTGCCGGTCAAGAATTTCTGAACGGGTGGGGTGAACAGCAACATGAAAACCAACAAAACGAAAAGCAGGATAAATGCGATTGTTTTTAGGACAATCCTGGCTATTCGAATTCCGAGAGAATGTTTGGGAGCAATCTTTTTTTCCTGCATTTGTTGCTCTAATCGCAAATAGCAGGCCTCAATTCCTGAGAAAATCGGGCGACTTCACTCAAGCTATGAGCATCTTACCGGATGTAGAAAATGCTCTACAAGATTAACCATAAGTGTCTCTATGCCAATTTATATGATTTTCATCTTTAGCGTTCGTTTCTTCAGAAAAGTAGGAAACGAAGTTGCGTTATTTTGAAAATTCCCTGGAGTGAAAAAGAAGTTTCCGCGCCGGCAGGCCTGCGAAAACTTCTATTGATTTTCCTTACAAAACAATTGACGCTAAAGATTGTCCTGGCAAACAGGGTCGCCAATTTATTGTCTAAGGGTAGTAAAATAGCCCACTTCTCCATTCATGTCAACCTGCACAACCATTTTGCTATTGTCTTTTTCCAATTCGACAAAATATGAGTCTGCATCATTAAATCTTGAGTTGTACAAAACCATGTCCGACTCATTTGCTTCATTGTCATCATAGAAAACTACTTCAACAGGATTCCATCCTTTGTAGTCTTTGATAATATTTTGCTGTCCTTTTCCAGGCAAGTCTGCGAATGGCCTTATTTGCGTCGTACCAACCAGGTCTGCGTCTGCATCATAAAAAGCCGTTGTAACTATTCCATCCTTATTAAAGGTAAATTCATCAAGATTCTCACTCCGTTTTGAGCTAACGATGGGCGTTCTGTCGAAATCCATTAGAAACTGTTGTTCGGCCTGGTAACTGGCTTCGCTGCCTTCTAGTTTTCTCAACTCTTTTTTTTCATGGCCTCTGTCTGATTTAAATTCTTCTGTTTCCCTAGAGTCGGTTTTCAAAGCCATTTCCGTTTGCGCTTTTGCTGTCACCACCAGTAGGGTTGCAACGGATAAAATCAATAAAGTTTTCATTTTTGAATTTTTTGTTTATCAATGGTATTCACTTTAACACAACAAAACTATCTTACAGGCTGCCGACAGACAATTGGGAGTCGCCGAACAGGCAAACGCTGTCGTCAAAGTCATGCCCTTGTCTGGGTGACAGAACCGCGATGTTGGGAAGTCACTATTGCGGGATCGCGAGCACAATTAAAAAGATAGGTTGGAAGCGGGGTGAGTCCCGTTTATACCAGATCATTCAAACATTACAAAATCATTCTATGCAAAAAACGTGATTCTGCTACTAATCGAATATTCCGCCAAACCTTATCGTTCAAAATAAAGTAACCGCAAATAATAACAACGCAAAACGGATGATAACTCTAGCAGGTCTAACCATGCTTGTAAGATCTGTATATTGAAAGGCTCTGCTTGAACCAATCACCTCCTCCCGGTTTTTACTATTTACTTCGTTGTTTTTCTCATGGTTTGGGCCTTTTGAAAAACGATATTTGCATCTGATGTATATACATTTTATTCGGACGTTCTGATATTGCTAACTATATCCATGAAAACCGGCTTGAGTTAATTAGCCACCAACTGGTAATGCCTTGTCTGCGTGACAGAACCACGATGTTGGGAAGTCACTATTGCGGGGTAACAAGCACGATGAAAAAAGGTAGGTTGGAGGCGGGGGAGGGCCCCGCGCCGGGGTGAGTAACGTCCATGGCACGTTATTCAAATCAAATTATTCCTTAAAAAAAGACGATTTTGCCACAATCGAACATTTCGCCAGACCTATCTTTTATGTAAACACCATATAAAGCCTACAATAATAATGCTCCGACTACTTGTAATAGTCGGTTTTGGATTTCAATAACGATATACAACTTTTCGAATTTGTGTTCATGGTGTGGAAATGTCCGCTGCAAAGTTTATTTCCATTTGTCTTTCTGTTCAAACTGTGTAATAAGGTGAAATAAAAAATCTGAATTTGAGGCAATTCTCCGTTAGCCAAAATTATGTAAGGTGAATGAAAGGGATTTATCAGTCGGGAATGAAGGTTTCTCAAATAATTCTTTTCTTAATACACCCTATTCTTTTTTGCAACAATCCAATCAGTGCTTATTCTTAAAAGATAGCAAGAAAACATTTGATAAATGCGGAAAATATCTTTGTTGAAATGGCTATTAATTATTTGGTTCATTCTACAGTTTTTTGCCCTTTTGTATGAGTTTGTTTTGAAGCACCTTATTGAAGGCGAGTAGCTCCTAAACTTTGCCATTACCTAAAAGGTGTTTTGTTGCCAAATGAAAAACTTATTCAATCAGATCAATGATGACTGAAACATCATTCC
>DASXOT010000354.1:0-2081 GCA_036494065.1 Chitinophagaceae bacterium | reverse complement strand
TTAATGTATTCCTTGCTACCAGGATTAAATAATGTAAATTAATATTTACAAATAAGCGTATTTTTGTAAAATATGTTTGTCATTATGAAAAATAGAAAGTCGATTTTATTGCCCCCACTCAAACGAATTTTACAAGAATTGGGCGAAAATATCAAACTGGCGAGGCTTCGAAGACAGCTAAGCGGAGAACAAGTTTCCGAACGGGCCAATTTAAGCCGTCCTACTCTGCTGGCAATTGAAAAGGGCTCTCCCGGAGTCGCTATGAGTTCTTATGCCCAGGTTCTCTTCGTCCTGGGTTTGGAAAAAGATCTGCTCAAGGTTGCAGAGGATGACAAACTGGGAAGAAAACTACAGGACGCAGGCTTAATGGTAAAAGAAAGAGCGCCTAAGAAACCAAAACAGGATTAAGCCATGGCGAAAAATGAAAAAAAAGAAATAATAGTCTATGCTCACTGGCAGGGTCTGGCGGACCCCGCAATGATGGGTACTCTGACTGTTACCCAAGGCAAGGGCAAAGAAGTATTCTCATTTGAATATACGGCTGATTGGTTGAAATCTGGGTTTACCCAAATGCTCGATCCGGATTTGCAATTATACTCAGGCGCATATTATCCGCGGGATGAAAAAGTCAATTTTGGAGTTTTCATGGATTCCTGCCCCGATAGATGGGGCCGGGTTTTAATGCAACGAAGAGAAGCTGCAATGGCAAGAATGGAAGGGAGAGCCGCCAGGGAATTATTAGAGTCGGATTATTTGCTTGGCGTCTTTGACGGCCATAGAATGGGAGCTTTAAGATTTAAAACCGATGAAAAGGGCCCTTTCTTAAATGACAATAGGAAAATGGCCTCCCCTCCATGGACTTCCCTGAGAGAACTGGAAGATGCAAGTTTGAAATATGAAGAGGACAATATCGATGATCCTGAATTTCTCAAATGGGTCAACATGCTGATTGCGCCAGGTACTTCATTAGGCGGTGCAAGACCTAAGGCGAGTGTAGTAGATCCGGAAGGAAGCTTATGGATCGCAAAATTCCCGAGCAGAATGGATGATAAGGATATCGGTGCATGGGAAATGGTGGTAAATGAACTGGCTCAAAAAGCGGAGCTGAATATTGCACAGGGAATGGTTCAGCGATTTAATAACCGGTATCATACCTATCTTACCAAACGATTTGACAGGACTGAAAAAGATGAACGAATTCATTTTGCCTCTGCAATGACTTTGTTAGGATATACCGATGGAGAAAAATCTGCCGGTGCAAGTTACCTGGAACTCGTTGAATTTCTCACGAGGTATGGTGCAGACGTAGATCGTGATCTTAAAGAATTGTGGAGAAGAATTGTATTCAGTATTTGTGTAAAAAACACGGATGATCATTTAAGAAATCATGGCTTTCTTCTAACAGATGCTGGATGGTTATTATCCCCAGCTTACGATGTCAATCCAAATGAATATGGGAAAGGTCTGCACCTGAATATTTCGGATAAAGACAATTCTTTAAGCCTGGAATTGGCTATGGAAGTAGCAGAATATTTTCGTCTCTCTACTGACAACGCAAATCAAATAATAGATCAAATTAGAAATGCCGTGGGTGAGTGGAAAGAAATTGCTTCGAAATATAAGATTCCTAACGCAGAACATGAGCGGATGGCACATGCATTTTTTATTTGATGAAATTCGACTTTAATTTAAGGCGCAATAATTATGTTTCATAGTCATTAACTTAGGTTACACCTAAGTAGTTAGCTATAAAATATAACTATCAGCCATTGAAAATGAACATTCTAGAATGATGTAACAAATAGGGGCACTTTTAGCCGTTTTATGTCACAGAATTAGGGCAATTCAGCCAGAAGCCTCCACTTTGTAATGTTCGCTATAACAAACAATCTCCGCCTCAAATGTCCTTTATAGCGAACATTGCGGATTTAACCAATCGGCTGCGCCGCTGTGATCAATTCTCTCTCCTTCCAAACTTCTCAATCTGATAAGCTGCCTGGTCAGGCGTCACTTTAATGTACCTGTAAAAATCCTTCAGGCTTCTGTGACCACTTATTTTCATAATCAGTTCAACCGGTGTT
>DASXOT010000353.1:0-6144 GCA_036494065.1 Chitinophagaceae bacterium | reverse complement strand
TAAAGGAACTATGCAGCCAACTCAATCATCCGGTTATTTTACTCGGCGGCAAAGAAGATCAGGCGAATGGCAAAGAAATCGCTTCTCCCGACCCCATAAAAATTTATAATGCTTGCGGCAAATTCGGAATAAATGAAAGTGCAGATCTCGTACGAAAGTCAAAACTGATCGTGACTAACGATACAGGCCTAATGCACATTGCCGCAGCTTTTAAGAAGCCGATCGTTTCTCTCTGGGGCAATACAGTTCCATCCTTCGGCATGTATCCTTACTATGGCGAAAGCAGGGTGACTACTACGATCTTGCAGGTCAACAAGCTTAGTTGCCGGCCATGTTCCAAAATTGGCTATGACAAATGCCCTAAAAAACATTTCAAGTGTATGGAAAATATCGAGGTTGGGGACGTGTTGAAAGAGATTTATGAGGTACTAGATAAAAGATAAAAGTGAAAAGTTTCCAGTCAACTTTTATCATTTAGTTATTATCTATTCACTATCCGACTTTTTCGCTCAACTCCAGCCATCGCAGTTCTTTTGAATCGAGCAATGTGCTGATTTCACCGATGCGCTGGGAGAGTTTTTGCAATTCTTCAAAGGGAAGATTATTTCCCTGGTTAAATTGTTCATTGATTATTTCTTTTTCTCTATTCAGATCGGCCATGTCCTTTTCCAATAATTCGAACTCCCGCTTGTCTTTATAGGAAAGCCGCTTTTTGTTTGCTTGTTCCCTGTTCCTTGATGTTTGTTCCTTGTTGTCTGCCGCTTCTTCTTCCGTATCTATTGACATCCTGTATTGAGAATAATTCCCAGGGAAATCTCTTATTATCCCGTCACCCTCAAACACAAACAAATGATCCACCAGCCTATCCATAAAATAGCGATCATGGGAAGCGATCAGAAGGCAACCTGCAAATTCACTTAGAAAATTTTCCAGCACGCCAAGTGTGGGAAGGTCGAGATCATTAGTAGGCTCATCAAGTGCCAGGAAATTTGGATTGCGGAACAAAATGGAAAGCAGATGTAATCTTCTTTTCTCACCGCCGCTCAAACTACTGATATAAGTATACTGCTGATCGGGTGGAAACAAAAACAGGTTCAAAAACTGTGAGGCGCTCAACGATCCGCCGCTGGCCAGCGGAAAATTCTCAGCAATGTTTTTTACAAATTCAATTACACGAACATCTTCTTTTACCTGCAAACCCTGCTGGGAATAATTTCCAAATATTACTGTATCGCCGATATTTATCTTTCCACTGTCTGGCTGTTCCAATCCCTGTGCAATATTTATGAAAGTGGATTTTCCCACTCCGTTTCTACCCACAATGCCTATCCGCTCTCCTTTCTTGAAAGTGTAATCGAATCCTCTTAAGATCACCCGCTTATCATAGTTTTTATACACTTTTTTCAGTTCGACTATTTTCCCGCCCAGCCGGTTCATCTTTGTCTCCAACAGCAATTCATCGTCTTCTATTTTTTGTTTTGCTTTTTTCTCAATCTCATAAAAATTATCCTGCCGGCTTTTGCTTTTCGTAGTTCTTGCTTTCGGCTGTTTTCGCATCCATGCAAGTTCTTTGCGGTACATATTTTTAGCCTTATCGATACTTGCATATTCGCTTTCTAATCGCGCAGCTTTCTTTTCGAGGAAATTCGCATAGTCACCTTTGTAAACATATAAATCTGAGCCATCCATTTCCCATATTTCGTTACAAACCGTATCCAGGAAATAACGATCATGCGTAACCAGTAACAGGGTGATATTTTCCTTATCCAGGTAGTGTTCAAGCCATTCTACCATCTCCACATCAAGATGGTTGGTAGGCTCATCCATGATCAGCAGAACATGCTTATGTTCAAACCCGATATCGATCAACGTGCGGGCAAGTGCTGCTCTCTTGCGTTGGCCGCCGGATAAATTTTTGACAGGTTGATCAAGCTGGTGAATATTCAACTTACCCAGTATCTGCCTGACGTTGACGTCAAAATTCCAAGCCGATAATTCATCCATTTTATGAATAGCTGCATTTAATTTATCGGCATCAGCCAATTCACTGGCAGATTCATATTCTTTGATGGCATTGATCACGGGATGATCCATATCGAAGATGTTGTCAAGGATGGAAAGCTCTTCATCAAAACTGGGCTCTTGTTCAAAAAAAGCTGTATCAACATCTTTATGTATCCATACTTTCCCATCATCAGGAGTTTCTTTCCCCGCCAAAATTTTCAAAAGCGTGGATTTACCAGAACCGTTTCTTGCAACCAGCGCGATTTTATCTCCTTCCTCAATATGAAATGAAATTTTGCTGAATAAAGGTTTAATTCCATAGGCCTTTGTCAAAAATTCAACAGATACGTAATGCATAAAGCAAAGCTAATGTGAAAAATGCGCAGATTGCCAATATTGCGGAATGGGAGGCGCTGGCACAGTTTTTTCACTTATTAATTTCAAAACTGTATTTATGGCTATCAATATAATAGAAACAATTCAGAAAAATCTGGGTTTCGCTCCTCTTGATAAAATAGATCCAAATACTCAGGAGGCAAAAGACATAAAAAAGATATCGCCCGATCGAAAATTACAGCAGGCGGCGGTTCCAGCTGTGCTGGCAGCTATGATTAAATATAGTGATGGCACGGAGGGCATGAATCTTTTTTCAGACAATAAAGATTGGCTGGCGGCTATCTATAGCGGTAAAGAAAATGATGCCATTAAAAAAGTGGCTGAGTACGCAGGAGTAAGCATAGACGAAGCCGGGCATCGTATGGAGGATATTTCAGATGAGGCGGTAAGAGTTGTAAGAGACAATGTCAAGACTCCCGATGCTGAAAAATTAAGAGCATTCATGAATTCACAACGTCATAATGTTTTATCACATTTACCAGCTTCAATGAAAATAGGTGATGTCTTAAATGAAGAAACGTTTGACGATCGTACCAATAAAATGGAAGGCCCTGTATCTGGCTTTCTTCACAGGATAGAAAATATAATTTAACTCATCGGGTTCGCTTCTTACACTCGGATGCCTTTATCAATTCTAAGTCGGATATAAAAATGATAAAGGCATTTTTTTAATTGAACTTATAAAGCCATTAAGCTGCATCCACGTATATCGCTATTATCGAGTCGCCCGAGAATCTCAAAACTTCCATTTTCATAAATTGTTCCGGCGTCATCTGTAGCGATAAACGAACAGGAGTAGACGTTTGCAAGATCGATTATGTTGACCGCGCCTCTCAGCAGTTCAGAGTTCGGAGTCGCTAGTCGTGAGTTGCCAGTCGTAAGTTGTGAATCATGAACTCCTGACTCTGAACTCCCGACTACGAAAGGATCTTCTTCGTCCCTGATCAACACTCTCATCCAGGGAGGGCAATAGAAGATTCCATTTTCTTGTGAATACGCCTGTGATAAAAGTTCAGTCATGCCATATTCTGAGTGAATATTATTTAAATGAAATGCTTTTTTCAGCAGACCATGCAGTTCATTTCTCACCATTTCCTGTTTTCTTCCTTTCATTCCACCCGTTTCCATGATAATAGTGCTGTTTAGTGGAAGGGGATATTTTTGTGCAAACTCAAGCAAGGCAAAGCTCACGCCTAATAATAATGTTCTTTGCCCCTTCGATTCAAGTTCTTTTAAATTGTTGTTTAATTTCTCATGATCATAAAGATAAAATCCGCTTTTCGAATGAGCACTCCTGCGAATCAATTCTTCGGTCATAAAGACCAGCGATGAATTTTTTCTTTCCAGGTAAGATGGCAATAAGCCAAGAATACACCATTCACCAATTGGACCGTAGAATAACTCAAACCCTTTTAGAAAACTTTGTTGATATAAACTAATGTCCTTTACAAAATGACGGCTGCTAATAGTTTGTGTGGTGCCACTGCTTTCAAAGACTTCCGCTGCATTAAATTCAGTTGTCCTTACCTCGTGACTCTTAAAAAATTGGATAGGTAAAAATGGAATTTGGGAAAGGGCCTTTATCTCCTGTATGTCAATTTTTAATGCATCGATGTAGGCGCTGTAGACAGGATTATTGCCGTACTGAAATCGGAAAATATTCAGGGCAAGTTGGTCAAAATCCCCACGGGTCACAGAGAAAATTTTATGAAACCATTGGCCTGGCATAGTTAGGTTAGAAATAGGTTTAATCGTAAATTTGAAACAAATCTATTTGAATGCGCTTGATTTTTGCTATCCTGTGTTTACTGCTGCTTATAGTATCTTGCACAAAAGACAATTTTACAACAAAGCCCCAGCTAAAGATAAAGAGTGTAAACTCAACTGAAATATCCGGAGACGAGACCCTGGAATTTATTATCCGCCTGACTGACAAAGAAGGCGATTTCACGTCTTATTTCGGGATCGAAACTAATACACCCAATTGTCCCGCCAGTAATTTTTTAGATTCCACCCTTTTTCAAATTCCTGATCAATTTATCAGTTCAAAGAATACCGATGGCGATATCGTTCTCGACCTGGCAAAAGGTATACGCCATAGTAATCTTTGCCCTGGACCGGGATCTACTTTTTTGACAGATACCACCGTTTATAGTTTCTGGACGAAAGACAAAGCAGGAAATGTGAGTGACACAATACGATCGCAGCCTATCATCATTCACCCATAATAAGGACGCTGAACCTCTAAAATGGCATCAGTTTTTCGTTTTTTCATTTACAGCAATTTATTCATAGCTGTCTGTGCCGTTTTGATGGTGAACCAGACTTACGAGTTGCTTTTGCGTTCTTCTCCGGATAAATATCTAATGGGTTTCGTTTTTTCAGCCACTATATGCAGCTACAGTTTTCACTGGTATCTCACTTCTGAATCGTTGGTGGATTCCCCCAGGATTGAATGGCTCAGAAGGCATCGAATTTTCCATCTCGTATTCTTTTTCATCGGCCTGGCAGGCTCATGCTTTTTCTTTTTTTTCCTGGCGTCGCATTGGTATTGGTTGGCATTGTCGGCAGTAATTACCTTTCTATATTCAGCGCCAAAAGTTCCTCACCCGTGGTTTCGCGCTTTACGAAAAGTAGCCGTGGGTAAAACTTTTTTTCTCACGTTAGTTTGGGCATACGTAACCACTATTCTTCCGGTTATTTTGGCGAACACCCCGTATACGTTGCCGATAATCCTATTTATGGTCGGCCGGCTTTTTTTCATCTATGCAATTTGCATTATGTTTGATTTCAGGGACCGGGCCGATGACAAGGCCACGGGGATCCGTAGCATGGTCACTTCGCTTAGCGAAAAAGGGGTCGACAGGTTGTTCTTTTTCTCTTTGGTTATTTCAATTGTTTCCACCATTTTGCTTTGGCGATATCATTTTTCTATTGGCGAAATAATTGCATTGTTGGTGCCTTGTGTTATCGCAGCGGCGATTTATGAATATGCTAAAAAGAATTTTTCAGACTATTTGTATTATTTTATTATCGACGGATTGATGATGTTCTCATCGCTCCTCGTACTTGTTTTTCGTATTTAGCTAATTTTGTTTTTAATCGGGAGTTTACAGTCGTGAATCGTCAGTCGTTAATTGTCAGTGGTCATTAGTCATATGTCAACGGTCCACGTCCATGGTCAACAGTCCGCAGCGCGAACTGCTGATGACTGACGACTCACGATTTACGACCAACTGTGGTAGATAATAAAACATTAATCATGGCAAAAAGTAAAAGATCAAAAAGCGGGATTCTTAGCGATGAATCCATGGAATTTCTTCGTCAATACATTAATAATGCTTCGCCTGTTGGCTTTGAAACCTGGGGTCAGAAACTATGGCTCGATTATGTGAAACCCTGGGTGGACGAATTCTATGTCGATCCTTATGGAACTGCGGTCGGCGTCATTAATCCCAAACATGATTTTAAAGTAGTGATCGAAGCACATGCTGATGAAATCAGTTGGTTCGTAAACTATGTGACCGACCTCGGATTGATCTATTTAAAACGTAATGGTGGCGTCGATCCTTCTATTTCTCCCGGGCAGCGCGTGTGGATACACGGAAAAAAAGGTCCTGTTAAAGCTGTGTTTGGATGGCCTGCCATACATACCAGGCACGGCGATGATAAAAAAGATCCACAACCTAAGGTGGACACCCTGTGGTTGGATTGCGGTGCAAGAAATAAAAAGGAAGTGGAACA
>DASXOT010000352.1:0-2430 GCA_036494065.1 Chitinophagaceae bacterium | reverse complement strand
TACATTATTTCCATAAAAAAACACTCTTGACAAGCAAGAGTGTTGTAAATATTTAATAAATCACCAAACTAATCGAAATCATTTACGGGATCATTACTCCAGTGGTCCCGGCACCATGTTTTAAATCTTGAAATATTCTTTCTCAATGGTGATTCCAATGGACAACTGATGAAATATAAATATAGAGCTAGTAATATTAATAAACCAAATATCCAAAAGGGTATCATAACATCAATTTTGCTGTAGTAATCCAAAATGCATTCCAAAACGGGTTAGACAGAAGAGGAATCTTCCCCACAATTTGTGGAGAATTATTTACGGACTGTATATCAACTGGGTAGAGATGGTTTCAAATTAAAAAAAATTACTTTTTTAAAAGAAAACAGATCATAATCATCAGAAATCGGAATAATCAGTTGGGTATAAAAAAGTAATATCGATGTGGGAAACATTATCCTTGTATTCAGGCATGGCAGAAAGCTTCTTCCAATAAGCGTCGTCGACAAAATTTTTCCAGTGTTCCTCCCTGTCATTTCTGTTCTCAAAACTGGTCATGTACATCAGATTCGGCATTTTACTGCCTGCAATGACTTCACTATAAAAAATGGCATTGAAGTTTAATCTTTTAAAAAGGCCAATTTCATCACCCTGGTTAAACATCTGTACTTTGTTTCGAAACTTTTCTTCGGTGGGATTTTCATAACTTCTCAATTCATACACTCTTTCCCTTTTAGGAGCTTTCAAAGAGGGCAATTGCATTTGGGGTGCCAATGGAAAAGCCTTTAACAAAATAACCTCTTTCCTGGAATAAGGAGGTTTGTCATGGGGCGCATCTAAGAAATCTTTCGCCACCGAAGAATAGTCTTTATCAGTTGCAAGTTCATCATCCAGTTTAGTAATAGATTCACTCGACTTAAAGGGAATGAACAAATACAGCAACCTATCTTCGACAGTGTCGTTTGACCAGGATTTAAACACACCAACTTCATTTATTTTAATCCGATGTAATGCTGGCAAAAGCGCGTGTTCAAAATAGTTGTCCAACATTTTTTCCTGTTCCGAGTTCTTGAAGTGATACACTGACAGTTGATAAAATTCTCTTGAAGGTTTTTGATTCATATTCCCTGGAAAAAGAATGATAAAAAATATTCCACTAAAAACGCGGAATCGAAATCCTGATACTTTTTTCTCCATTTTAAATGATTTATTAATGGATTTAGTAAAAATAGTGAAGAAGCACGAAGCGGGTTCTTAGATTTACTAACTTTTCGTCGAAACAAAACAGACTATGATCCCTCAAAACAAGCCGGCCGCTTTACATTTTCTTTTGCTCATATCGCTTTTTACAGCTATCAGCTTTAGCGTCTATTCTCAAGATACAACGAAATCAAAATATCACGCCTGGTGGAACGAAGCATTTCCTGGTCAACCCAAAAAGAGTCCAAAATCAAAACAACTTTCCCGCATACATGTTAATAAAAACAAGTTTGTAAATGCAAATGGCGATACGATTCTTTTTCGGGGATTATCTATTTCAGATCCGGATAAAGTTGAACACCAGGGCCACTGGAACCGCCATCATTTTGAAAAAATCAAAGAAATGGGAGCTATGCTGGTCCGCATTCCTGTGCACCCCGTTGCATGGCGTGAAAGAACGCCAACAAAATATTTGCAACTGTTGGACTCAGCAGTAGAATGGTGCACGGACCTGGGTATGTATATTATTATTGACTGGCATTCGATCGGAAATCTGAAGATGGAGTTATTCCAGGACCCTATGTACAATACTACACAAAAAGAGACCTATGAGTTTTGGCAAACGATCGCAAAGCATTTTAGTGGTAACAATACCGTTGCGTTTTATGAATTATTCAACGAGCCTACTACTTATCGCGGGCAATTAGGCAGCATAAGCTGGAGTGAATGGAAAAAGATGATGGAAGATATCATTCATCTTATAAGGTCATTTGATACAGAAGCGATCCCATTGGTGGCAGGTTTTGACTGGGCCTATGATCTTACCCCACTTCGCGAAGAACCGATCAATGCGGAAAATATCGGGTACGTCACTCATCCCTATCCTTTTAAGCGGCAGGAGCCCTGGCCTCCAAAATGGGATGAAGATTTCGGTTTTGCCGCAAGCAATTATCCAATCATTGCCACCGAAATTGGTTTTGGGCTGAGAAATGGAGACAGTATTGGCCCCAATCACTATGGTAACCAGATTACGAAATATCTCGAAAGTAGAGGTATCGGCTGGATGGCTTGGGTATTTGATCCCGAGTGGGGGCCGCCCATGCTTAAATCCTGGGATACGTATGAACTTACCCCCGCAGGCGAATTTTTCAAGCAGGCGATGCATGCAAAAAAATAATATCAATTCCTACTTGTGAGCATTGTATTCTTCATCGACACTTCAAGATGGTCATT
>DASXOT010000351.1:0-2595 GCA_036494065.1 Chitinophagaceae bacterium | reverse complement strand
TTCGTATTAATCGGGATATAAGATTCTCCAAGGACAAATCACCATACAAGACAAATTTTGGGGCCAGCATGGATAAAGGCGGCAAGAAATCCGGGCTGGCAGGATATTATTTTCACCTGGAACCCGGTAAAAGTTTTTTCGGTGGAGGGATTTGGATGCCTGAACCAGCTTCTATCAAAAAGGTGAGGCAGGAAATTGATTATTGCTTCGATGAATTCAAGAAAATCATTTCTTCAAAAAAATTCAGAGCGGTTTTTAGCGAACTATTCAACGGTGAAGGTGTTCAGCTTTCCAAAGTACCGCAAGGATTTGAAAAAGATAACCCGGCAGCCGAATATTTAAAGTTTAAAAGCTGGTTAGTATTAACGGATATAAGCGATTCGGATCTCACTTCAAAAAATCTTGTCTCAAAAACAGTCGACGCTTTTTCTACAATGCAGCCTCTTGTGAAGTTTCTGAATCGGCCACTCGAATAGTTTCTCATTGACCATGGCACGGTTTATGGCAACTCTATTGCCTATTCAAGCGTTTTATTATTAAAAGTGGTCAGTGAATGGAAGGAAGACGATAACGAATGGCCTAAAAGTTCTTATCCTGGTTTGCCTGACAGGCATTGTGATTTTTTTTGTTTTAAATGCAATTATCCGAAAAAAAATCAGCCAGCAACTCAGTCGTATTTCATCTTCATTGGAAATAAAGTATTCGGGTATCCATGCGAACATACTTTCTTCTTCCGTTTCTTTCGATAGTCTTGACATCAACTTTATTCCATATGGTAATGACACGCAACATAAACATCATTTGAGTTTCGCAAAGTTTTCATTAAGAGGAATTCGCTTTTTTAAATTTATATTCAACAAAGAGCTGTTCGCGAATGATATAATAACGGAAAACACCAGTATTCAATTAGACTCATTCTTGCTCGCAACAAAGGATTCATTGCAACCGGAAATCATGCAAAAAATCAAATGGCCGGTTGAGCGGATTTTTATACGTAACATCAGTTTACGAAAAATAAAACTCTCATCACACAATGGACAGGTTGATCGTCCGGCAGGCAATGGAGACATTTCCCTGGGTGAAGTTTCAATTGACAAACCGGGCGATAGTCCGTCAATAGGATCGATCGACGTGCATCTTTCAGAAATAGATTATTCGCGCGGCGGTTATTCAGTTCAAATGCCACGACTCATTATTAACAGCACGAAAAAGATTGCGGAGGCGGATTCCCTGCAAATTGTTTCTCCGGACGCAACGGCGTCGGTTGCTGCTCTCAAAATAACTGGTTTTGATTTAAAAAAATCACTCAAACACCAAACATTGGTGGCAAAGAATATTGAAACGAATGAGATAAAGGTTACCGATGATAATTACCGCGTTGAAATAAAAAATAGCGAATTAAGCAGTGAAAATAGCTTTGCCAGGATAAATAATATAAGTATCAGCCCGAGCCTGGATAAATATGAACTCGGGCAAAAAATGAGGCACCAGGCGGATTGGATGCGAGCGAGTATTCCAACAATTGAAATTGCAAAACCCGATGTTGAAAAACTATTCCAACGAGAATTAAATGCAGAAAGCATAAAAGTAAACGATGCCAGAGTCTATGTTTTTAGAGATAGGAGGTTGCCGCGGCAAAAAAAAATCATCCCACTTCCTATGGAATATTTACGGGATCTGCCAATGAAGGTGTATGTACACTCATGCAAACTCGCAAACGCCACCATTGAATACGAAGAGTATCCAAAAAATGGATATGGAAAAACAGGGATGTTACGAATTGAAAAATTTAATGCCTCAGTTTCTACCCTTACCAATCATTCATCTTTTTCCGAATCTGCTTCTATCATCATGACGGTAGACGGTTCTATCATGGGCACGGGAACTTCTCATTGCACAATTGAGATGCCTTTACAAAAAGGCAAGCCATATAAGTTGGATGGAATTATGGAAAAATTGGACCTCACAAAATTGAACTCTTCTTCAGAGAACCTGGGGAAGATCCATATCAAATCAGGATTCCTTGATTTCTTGTCGTTTAACTTTTTGATGACAGAAGAAAGATCCACGGGTAAGATCATTGGTGCTTATCATCACCTCATTATTCAGCCATATAAAAAACATGAGGAAGAAAAAAACGTAGCCGACTTTGCGTCGTTCATGCTAAGACATTTTATTATCCGCTTAGATAAGGACGTTTCAATGCCGGTGGAAAAAAGGACCGGGCTGGTCAACTATAAACGCGATCCGACAAGAATGGTTTCTTATTATTTTCTCCAATCGTTGTTGATGGGAATTAAAAAAAGTTTTACACTCGGCTTTCTTCTCCCCAAGTAATTTTTTTTTAATTCGAAATAAACTTCTATTCGTTTATCATATTTGATTAGAGCAAATACGAAACCTTTTAGTATTTAATTGCTTTCACTTGCTATCTGGCATTGGCCCGAATGTTGATTTTCCATCCTGCCACCCTATTATTAACTTAAAAAGCATTTTATGAAAAAGATATTTTGGATAGTGACGATGGCCTTCGGATTAACCATGGTGTCGGGTATATTTAATGAAAGTTCTGCCCAGGATAGGAAGGTTACGGTT